>NZ_PSVX01000034.1:0-44276 GCF_002932695.1 Rathayibacter sp. AY1D2
GGCGTCGTCCTCGAACTCCAACAGCACCGCCGCCTGGTCCAGGGTCAGCTCGTGCTCGTGCAGAACGGACGTGACGGTCGCGGACTCCGCGACCGCGAGGCCCTTCTTCACCGCGTCGGTCTTGGTGCCGGTGCGCTTGGCGATCGCTGCGGCGGTGACGCCCTCGAACGCGAGCTGCGCCCACGCGGCGGTGCGGTCCGCGACGCTCAGCTCGGCGCGCTGGTCGTTCTCGATGATCTGCTGCACGATCCGGTCCGCGGTCGTCTCGTCGCCCTCCACGACGTAGACGGGGATCGTGGGCACTCCGGCCTCGCGGGCGGCGAGGGTGCGGCGCTGTCCGGCGCGGACGATGACGTTGCCGTGCTCGTCGCGGCGGGCGAGGACCGGGGTGATGACGCCGTTCTCGCGGATCGACGCGATGAAGTCCTTCGTCAGCGGGGCGCTGGTGCGCACGTTCGCCTCGATCACGAGGGCGGTCGGGTCGATGTGCTGAACGGTCCCGGTTCCGGTGGTGATAGTCACGATGGTTTCTCCTCAATCGGTGTGCGACCATGAAGGTGACAAGTCCCGTGGTTCTAGACCAACTACGGGGCTTTTGTCGTCTTCCTGATCGTTTTTCTTTGCCTCTCCGGCGAGTGATAACCAATTGAGTGGAGTCGGCGGAGTGACGGCTCTCTTGGGCGAAATAAGGGAGCTTGCGACCGCGTCCGAGAGAGACGGCACGTAGCCGGCGGAGCGAGATAGGTTGAAACCGCGGAGAGGTGAAGAAAACGGGTAATCCGGCCGCGTAGCGGCTCCTGCCGGCGGTGTTCCGTCACCGCTGCGCGTGCGGAGCTCGCGCCCCGCCGGAGAAACGACGTCGGTAGGCTTCGGGCAGGTGACGCTTGATCACCCCGAACGGGAGAACGACATGAACGCCGTGATCTACCGCATTCGCTCCATCGCCGCATCGCTCCGCGCGAAGTTCACCAAAGCGCCGACGGCGCTGCCGAAGGATCCGTTCGGGGAGCCGCCCCGCGAGGCTCACGACCCGCACTCGTATCAGGAAGAGTCCTGGAAGGCACCTGCGCCCTCCACGATCAACTTCCACTAAAGCCATGCTCCCCGGGGGAGTGTGAGGGGGTCGCCCCTCACGGGCCGGCCCAGAAGGCCGGCCCCTCCCCCGCACTACTCGGCGGGCGTCAGGAACGCGATCAGCGCGGCGGCCTCGGCGGTGCCGTCGTCGTAGACAGGCATCCCGCCGGGTCCGCACTCCCCCGGCAGTCCGAGCGTGTTGCGGGTGTGCGCGAGGATCTCCGCGTCGGTCGCGGTGGTGTTCTCCGGGTCCTCGTCGCGACTGATCGCGAGGATGAGGGCGAGCTGTTCGGCCGTGGCGCGGCCGGTGTCGGTGCGGGTCATGGTGTGGTCCTCTCAGCGGTTCAGGAACGGGGCGACGCGGCGGATCGCTGCGCGGCGGGCGTGGGCGATGCAGTGGCGGAACGAGCCACTGGTGATGCCGTGCAGCTGGTCGGAGTGCCACGCCTCCCAGACGCCGGACTTGCGGCGGGTGACGTGCACCGAGGGCGTCGTCTTGGGGTCGGTGCCCACGACGCGGACGTCGACCGCGCGGGTGTTCGCGAGCGTGAGGTAGGTCTTCGCGGTGGTCTGCAAGTCGGTGATGGTCTGCATGGTGTGGGTGCTCCCTCTGACTGATCGTTTTTCTTTGCCTCTCCGGCGGGGAAAACCGTTTGAGTGGAGGCGGCGCAGTGACGCCGATAGCGGGCGAAATAAGCCCGCAGGGCGCGTCCGCTATCGGTGGCACGGAGCCGGGGGAGCGAAATAGGTTGAAACCGCGGAGAGGTGAATAAAACGGGTGGAACGGGCCGCATCGCGGCCTCCCCTCGGCGGCGCTCTGTCACCGCTGCGCGAGTGCAGCTCGCGCCCCGGACCGGGATCACGCCCTGAAGAACGACAATTGCCGATTAGGGTCGAATCTGTCGTTTATATACGCCCCTGCATTGGGGTCAAGGCCTGGGTCATCGATACGTGCCTCTGTTACGAAGTATGCGGACACATACTTTTCGACGACCGGAGCCCCGCATGCTCGCCACCGCACGACCTCAGACGCGAGCCACCGCTCCTGCCGTACTGCTCGATCACGGGACCCTGCCCGCGTTGCCGATGGACTCGGACCGGGTGCTCGTCATCCGCGCCGCGTCGGGCGATGACCGCGCGTTCGCGGCGATCGTGAACCGCTACTCGCGTCTGCTGCGAGCGATCGCGTCGCGAACCCTCGGAAGCTCCGCCGACGTCGATGACGTGGTGCAGGAGACGTTCCTCGCCGCATGGACGCACATCGACAACGTGATCGACGGGGACACGATCGCCGGCTGGCTGGCGACCACGACCCGCCGGCGCAGCATCGACCGCCTCCGCGCGCCCGCGTCCGCGCGCCGGTCGGAGCTGAACGAGGAACTGCCGGCGCTCGAAAAGGACGACCCCGAAGCCGCCGGCCGATGCGCCGTTCTCGCGGCGGACGCTCGGCGGGTGCTCGAGAAGCTGCCGGTGCTGCAGCGTCGCTGCTGGGAGCTGCGGCAGCTGCACGAGCTCAGCTACGACGAGATCGCTCTCGACCTCGACCTAACCCCAGCTGCTGTGCGCGGGCTCCTCGCTCGTGCTCGACTGCTGATGGCAAGCGAACTCGCCCACTGGCGCTGACCAGCGCGAGGAACGAACACAGCCGCTCCCCCCGAGCGACCGCTTCAGGGGGGAGTGTGAGGGGATCGCCCCTCACGGGCCGGTGACGCCAACCCACTTGCTCGAGCGAGTCGTATCGGCGCAGTGCGCGGCGATCGCGGAAGTGCGCGCGTCGATTCCGGAGGATCACGTCATCCTCTACGTGCTCCGGATCGCGGACGGCTCGAGTAGAGCACCGGGCGGCTCCAAGCCACTAGCGTTGCCATCCAGTCCTGAAGGTGATGGTTCCGTGATAGCAACAGCGTTGAAGCTCGTCGGGAAGTCAGTAGCGTTCGTCGCCCGCGTCGTGGGCGCGGCGGTGTCCGCCGGACTGGCCTCACTCGGTGTGGGCAGTTATCAGCAGCCAAATCCGGGGCCGCCGCCCTCGACCACGGACAATCGCGAATATCGCCCGTAGAAGAAGATCATCGCGGTGACGTCGGCCTCGGCGATCGCGGAAGTGCGCGCGGCGATTCCGGAGGATCACGTCATCCTCTCCGCGCTCCGGATCGCGGACGTCTCGGAGTAGGGGCTCAGGCCGTCCCGGCGAGGAGTGCGACGGCCGCTACGGAGAAGAGAACAACGGCAGCCAGGAGAGCGCCGCGGGCCCGAGCGCGCTTGTCGACCGCGACCTCGGACACTTGCGCGGAGTGGAGCTCGGAGTCGCGATAAAGCGGCACGATACCGGCGACGACGAGCGCGGCACCTGTCACGGCCAGCAGCAGAGCGATCCCGTCCCACATGCCGACCAACTTACTCAGCCGCGGGGGCGGCGCTGCGTCGGGGTGCGCGCTGGGTGGTTGTGGTGACGACGGCGGTCGCGCGGGTGAGGTTGGGGCCGATGGCGTCGGCTTCGAGGACGCGGCCGGTGCGGCGGTTCTCGCCTTCGCCCCAGGCGACGGTGCGCTCGTAGCCGACGACGATCACGGCGTCTCCCTTGTGGAGGGAGGCGAGGACGTGCTCGCCCAGTTCGAACTTCGCTTCGACGTAGTGCGTGGTCGGGGCGTCGTGCGGGGTCCACTCCCCCGCGCGGTATTCGCCGGTGTTCTCGATGACGCGCAGCTTCACGATCTGGACGCGGCCCGCCTGTAGGGCTTCGGGGTCGGCGGCGAGGTTGCCGGTGATGGTCCTGGTGCTCATCTGTCGTCTCCTGCTCGTGCGGTTGGTGGGTCCCGTCGACGTCGACGGGTTCTCGGTCGCGGCCGCGGCGGCCGGGGTGTCGGTGGGGGGTGTCTCGATGCCCCAGGACGCCAGAGCGTCGCGACGGGTGACTTCGACGGGCGGCTCGGACAGCGCTCTGCGCTGTTCGAGCTCGGCGCGCGTGACGGTGAGGTCGGGGACGCGGCGCTCGTCGCCGTAGGCGAGGCGGTAGAGCCGGTCGGCCTCGTTCTCCAGCCAGTCGACTTCGCCTTGCCGGTCGGCCTGTCCGGCGAGGTACCCGGCCCGGTAGTCGTCGCCGGTGACGTTCGGGCCGGTCATGCGGCGTGCTTCTCGATGAGGTCGGGGCGGAAGCCCGACCAGTGATCCTGGTCGCTCGCGACGACCACGGGGGCGGCGGAGTAGCCCAGCTCCTCCGTGACGTACGCGAGCGCTGCGGGGTTGGTGGTGATGTCGACGGTGGTGTACTCGATGCCCTTCTTCTCGAGCACCCGGTAGGTCATGGTGCACTGCACGCACGACGGCTTCGAGTAGACGGTGAGCATCAGTCGTCCCACCGGTCGCCGCGATGCGGGTCGTGCTCGTCGTTGACCGGGGACCAGGCGTGCAGCTCGGCCCACTTCTCGGCGGCGTCGGTGTATCCGGCCTGGGTGAGGAGGTCGATGATGCCCGTCGCGCGCCAGCACGGCAGCGTCGGGGCGATAGCTTCCGTGACGGCCGGGTCGGAGAGCGTGGCCGCGAAGGCCGCGACGGCCGCCTGGTAGGTCGCCGCCGGGTCGGGCGTGGTCTGCTGCTGCTCGCTCATCGGTGGGTTCCTTCCGGGGTGTGGGCGTCGCCCTCGTCGTCGTCGCTCGCGTGCTCCGCGATCCACAGGTCCGCGGCCTCATCTCGTCCGAATGCTCGCAGGAGTCCGACCAGCGCGTCGACCTCGGCGCAGCTGAGTCGCACGGCCAGCTCGTCGGCGGTGTCTCCGTGGGAGAACACGGACGCGAACTCGGCCACCGCGTCAAGGAGGGTCGGCTCCTCGGCCGCGGGGCTGGTGGTGATGGTGTCGGACATGGCGTTTGCTCCTCGGTGGTGATGCGGGTCAGGATTCGGTGCGGGTGAGGGTGTCCACGAACATGACGCCCTCGGGGCCGGGGATCGTGGCGGTGTGTGCCAGCGCCCACCCGTTGCGTGCCAGACCTGAGAGGTCGACGTCGCGCTCGGCGATCCGGCGCAACTGGCTCTGCATCCCGTCCTCGTTTGCGGCCGGGACGAAGGTGCTGACGGTGGTGATCTGCTGCATGTTCTTCCTCTTCCTCATCGTTTTTTTGCCGTGAAGGCGGTTCTCCGCCCTAGCAACCGGAGGGCGCAGTGCAACCAGCAGGGCGGCGGTGGAGAGAGTTTCGGCGCGATGTGAGGGAGCAAAGCTCCCGCGTGCCGAAAGTCTCGGAGGAGCCGGTGGCGCAGCCACTTGAACGGAGCCCGTAGGTAGCTACGACCGCAGCGAAGCGGAGGGAGCCGCCGAAGGCTTCACGGCAAAAAAGGGTGTGAGCCCGTAGGGCGACCAACGGCGGCCGGCGCAGCCGGGCGACCTCCTGGCGGTGCTCCGTCGCCGCTGCACGAGCGCAGCTCGCGCCCGCCCTGTCATAGTCGGACCGCTCGCGGTCGCCGATGTCACGATGTGTCCATGAGGGAACGCACGGTGATAGCGGTCGTCACCTCGAGCGTGACGGGAGAACCGGACATCACCCTCGACGGACGTCCCATCGGGGATTTCGTGACCGACGACGATCCGGAGGGTACGGGTGACGTCTTCACGGCACCCTGGGGCGAGTGGCGTCCGTTCCTCCTCTCGCTTCTCGGAGAAGGACCATCGGTCGTCACGGCCATGCTTCCTGGCCGGATCGCGCTGGCCAGCTGCGCGTCCTGCGGCGACTCCAGCTGCGGCATCCTCTTCAGCGCAGAACTCGTGCGCAGCGACGAGATCGTCCAGTGGAAGGACTCCCGGTGGGAGTCAGAGACTCTTCGACCGCTTCCACCTCCATCAACGCTTCTCGGCCGGCTCAGCCGGCGGCTTGGCTTCGGCGTGACCGATGAGTTCGCCGGATGGTGTCCGAACGGAGAGCTTGTTCGTACCCTCACCTTCGAGAGGGAGCAGTACGACGGCGCAATTCGCGAGGCACTGCGTCTGACGTGACTCGCAGTGACACGAGCGCAGCTCGTGCCTCCCGGAACGGGAATCCCGGGGTGTGTGAGGGGCCCGCCCCTCACGAGCTACCTACCTAGGTATCTAGGTAGGTAGCTCGCAACCGTTCAGCTCGCGGCGGCCGTCTCGGTGGCGGCCTTCTCGGTGGCGGCGGCTCGGGCTGCCTCGACTTCGGCGGCGGTGTGGTGTCCCTGCACGTCGGCGTAGACAACCTTGTAGGGGCGGGTGCCGTCGTTCCAGTCGAGCGCGACGGTCACGCTCTTGGGGTTCACGCGGGTAACGACGTGCCAGCCGAAGCGGTGCTTGATCATGTCGCCCTTGTTGATCGTGTCGCGGCTGTGGATCGTGACCTGTCCGGCGGCGGCCTGCGCCTCGCGGACGGCGCTCCAGTAGTCGCGCTGGTCTTCGAGCTGCGCGCGCTGGGTGAGCAGCCGCTCCCGGTAGGCGCCGGTCGCGGGGGCGGTCGTCTCGATGTAGCCGCCGCCGAAGTTGTGCGAGCTACCCTCGATCCTCCGTGTGCAGCCGCGAATGTCGGTATCGAGGCGGTCGATGCGGCGGGCGACCATTCCCGGCGCGTAGCGGGATTCGGTGGTCCCGGCGGCGACGTCGGCGCGGGCACGGGCGCGGGTGGCTTCGCGGTCGGCCTCGACGCTGCGGCCCATCGCGGCATCCGCCTTGGCGATCGCGTTGCGGTGCCGGTTCTCGGAGTGGTGGCCGATCTTGATCGGCTCGCCTCCCTCGGGGAGCCGGTCAAGCGCGCGGCGCGCGGCCGCGTCGGCGGTGTCGGCGTCCGCGGCGCGCCGGTCGGCCTTCGCGTCGAGCGCATCGACGCGGGCGGCCTGGCGCTCGGTCTTGTCCGCCTCGACCTCGGCGGTGGGCCGGAACGTCTCGTCAGCGTCGATCGTGACCTCGTGCCCGGCGTCGCGCAGGGCGGTCGCGGCACGGTTGATGGTCCACCACTTCGGGAGGCGGTCGCGGGACTGCGGGACGTACCAGGCGCCGATGGAGCGGCCCCAGCGCCAGCCGTTCGCCTTGAGGATCTCGGCGGTGCCGTCTCCGCGGCTGGTGCCCTCGATGATCGTTCCGGCCTCGGGGGTGTGGGTGATGGTGAGCATGTCGGTTCTCCTTCTCGGGTCGGTGATCAGTCGTTGGCGAGGTAGTCGGCTGGCGTCTCGCTGCGGTCGTGCAGCGAGTAGGCGGCGGGGTACAGGTCGAGCGCTCGGGCGACCGCGACCGGCACGACGACATAGGCACCGGAAGCCATGTAGCCGATGCGATCCGCGGGCAGCGGCTCGACGGGCTCAAAGTGCTGCAACGTCACCCCGGCCACCGCGCGGCCACCGCTGCGGGTGACCAGGCGCACGGCGGGCGTCTGCTCGGTCACCGGGTCGTTGCCACCGGCGCCGACGATGACCACCTGACGCGCGGTCCGGCTGATGCCCTCCGCTCCGGGTCCGTGGTTCTCGCTCTTGATGACCTCGGTACGTGTGCCGCGCTGCTCGCTCATGGTGCGTCTCCCTCTGGCTGATCGTTTTTCTTTGCCTCTCCGGCGGGGAAAACCGTTTGAGTGGAGGCGGCGGAGTGACGCCGATCACGGGCGAAATAAGCCCGCAGGGCGCGTCCGGGATCGGTGGCACGCAGCCGGTGGAGCGAAATAGGTTGAGACCGCGGAGAGGTGAAGAAAACCCGAAGGATGGGCCGCTCTGCGGCCTCCCCACGGTGTCGCGCAGCGACGCTGCGCGAGGACCCTCGCGCCCCCGGAACGGGTGTCTAAGACGCGCTCAGCGGGGTACAGGGCATGACACAGCGTCCAGCGTGCGAAGTACCCCGGGCGTGATCGTCTGGGCCGACTAGCGGCCGAGGCCTCCGATTTCGGGGCCGCGGGCCGGCTTCCTGCTCGTGGGGAAGCTCTGAGCGGCTGTTGCGCGTGTCTGCACGAGGGCGGTATCGACTAGCGGGCGTCCAAACGCCGTGCGGGACTTGTCGACGTGGACAGTGCGCGGCTGTCCTTCGCTGGCGGTGTTGAACCGGCGGAATCGCATCACGGTCGGGCCGGTTTCTGCGAGCTGTTCAGCGGAGAACTCGGGGAACGAACGACCCTCGGGGCCGGCGTAGACGTTGCGGGCGTACTCGCTGGGAACCCATCGGCCGCCGAGCTCATCGGCGCCGGCGAGGGCGCGTTCGTAGGACTGCTGCCACCGACCGGCGATCCGCGCTTCCGACAGCTCGAACGGCACCTCGACGTCGATCACTTCGACGCTGTAGCCGGCGGCCGCGAACCGTTGCCCCAGCTCGACTGCCTTCTCGGGTGAGGAGAGCACGGTGTCGATGACGACGTTCTGGCCGTCTCGCATCGCCGCAGCGCGGAGCTGGGTGGCGAGGAGGGAGGATTCTTCGTGCACGAGGGAGGCCAGCTCGAGCGGGAAGAACTTCTCCCCCGCCGCCTCGGCGGAGCGCACCTCTGGCGGCAGAATGGCGCGGTCGTAGCTGCCGTCCTTGATCGCCTCGGTGAGCAGCGCTCGCTTGAACTCGTCGGCATCGACCGTGAGCCACGCGCTGCGGTCGGCGCCGAGCACGTCTGCGAGAACTGTCGACTTTCCCGCTCCTGGTGGGCCGGCGAGGATGATCGCCTTCTTCTCCGAGCGGACGTCGGGAAAGTGAGCGCGGTACTCGTCCACGAGGCGGGCGTGCATGAGTCGGCGGGCAGCGCGAGGCTGGACCGATCCATCCGACTCCCGGGTGAACCAGTCCCGGTTGTTGACCGTCGCGCGCTCACTCGCAGGGCTCAGTGGGCCTCCCGCCCGAGCCCACGCGCGCACCGTCTCACGGTGCGCGGCGATCGCTGACGAGTCCTCCGCCGTCACCGACCTTGCTCGCTGTAGCGGTCAAGGATCTCGTCGTACGCGTCCGCGTCGATCAGGTGCTCAGTGAGAGCGCGACCTACTTCCTCGAACTCCCCCGGGTCCAAGGTGGTCCAGTCGTAGCTATCGCTGGGCGAGCCTGGACGATACGGCCAGCGGCCGAGCTCATCGATGACTTGCTCCCGCGTCAGCTCTCCCGCGTCGTAGCGCTGAGCGATTTCGTAGGGCGTCGCGCCAGAGAACCCGGGACGCACGTCAGGCACTGCGGCCGCAGACTTCAACGCACTGTTGACCGACGGCTGCGAGATGCCGATGTCGCGGGCGAGCTGCGACTGAGTGGTGCCTTCGGCCGCCGTCCGCAACGCGCGGAGGTATGACACGCGGGTTACGGCCTGCAAGCTGCGTAACCGGCGAACAGTGTCCCCGTCGGGCCTCTCAGCGATCGACACGGCAACCACCTCCTATAGAAGATTCTATCAAGTTGAGGGGACAGGGGACAGAGAGCAATGCGGTGATCTACTTGCATTCATTCTGATATTAAAATGAATGCATCGGACTTGACTGGTCAGCGCTCAGATTGGTGGTCGGCGCGCAGGGCTTCGAGCCCGCGTTGCAGGGCGCGGAGCGCGGTCTTGTGCTGGCTGCGGTCCTCGAGAGCTGCAACTTCGGCCAACTCCTTCGCCAAAGCAGGGTCAGGCCAGCGGACGAGGAGAGTTCGGCCGAGTCCGCTAGGCCACTCCCCCGCGCTCTCGACGGGCCGCTTCGCTGTGCCCGCTGCCCTCCCGGCCGACTTCGCCACTGCCAGCGGCGTAGTCGCCGTCGTAGCGGCTTGCGCTGCGGGGGCCGGGGGTGCGTCGGCCGCGTCACCGAACCTTTCGATCGCGGCAGGGTCCACGGCTGGCCGCTTCTTGATTGCCATTACGCCACCAACTCCGCAGCAAGTTCCTGAATTTCAGACTTTGCCTTGACGTTGTTCCATTCGACAACCCCGAGCCCTTCTCCCACGACGTCTCGGTAAGCCTTCCGCTCGTGGATCACTGTCTCGAGAGGCCGGATGCGCGGGTACTCCGCCAGGTACTCCCCTGCGTCGGTTCGTTCCGTGACGGCCGGATTGGAGGGGGCCTGGGCGATGAGGCCGCGCACGTCCAGGTCGGGATTGAAATCGAGAGCTTGGTCAATGACTTCGGTCATGTGTCCGAGAGTGTCGAGGTCGAGCTGACTGGGCCGAACGACCACGACGAGCTTGTCTGCGGCTGTCATGCCGGTGCGCATCTCCTTGCTGTCCTTGCCTGCGACGTCGACCATCACGACGTCGTAACGAGTCGCGAGGTCTTGCAGAGTTTGATGGATGCTGCCGAGCTTCTCGACGCACGCGATCGCTGGCTGGTGTCGGTTCTCCTCGCGGTCGGCGTGCCACCTGGCCGCCGAGCGCTGCGGGTCGGCATCGACCAGGCAGACGTCCTTGCCTTGGCGGGCGTACTCCGTGGCGAGATTGACCGCGATGGTCGTTTTCCCCGGGCCGCCCTTCTGGCTGCCGATCAGAATGATCATGCGTTCACATCGCTTTCAATTTGGCTTCAAAGTGCATGCGTCTTGCGATCCATATGCGCGAGCGGCAGGGATGCAAACTGCTGCGAAGTGATACCAGTCTGACATCATTGCAGGATGGATGCAAGGCGCAGTCATAGTGAATGCAGATGGCAGAACGGTTGCAGCTTGCAGGCATAGTGCATGCATGTGACAGAATAGATGCAATATGCAACCATCCTGAATGCAGATATTGGACTGAATGCACTATGCATTTGTCTGGGAGACGCGGGGGAGCAGCCTCACCTCGCGTGAGCGGCGGCTGGTTCACCCCAGTGGGGAGGCATCCGTCGTTGTTCGAGAGGACGACGGGCCGGCCTGCGAGCTTCGGGGCGAACAGTCGCTCGCAGGAGACGTAGAACGAGTTGACGTCGACCAGACCGATCCGCTGCTCAGAGCGCACGGTGGAGGTGGTGGAGGCAGACGGTGACGACGCCCCACACCTGGAGGTCGCTGAGCTCCGGGACGAGGATCGGCGGGTACTCGGAGTTCTCGGCGCGCAGGATCACGCCACCGGGGGAGAGTTCGAGGCGCTTGACGGTGAGTTCGCCGTCGAGGATCGCGACGACGACGTTGCCGTGCTTGGGGGAGAGGGAGCGATCGACCACCAGCTCATCGCCATCGCTGATGCCGGCACCGACCATGCTCTCCCCGGAGACGCGGACGATGAAGGTGGACGTCTTGTCGCGGATCAAGTGGTCGTTGAGGTCGAGAGAGCCGTCGAAGTAGTCCTGCGCGGGGGAGGGAAAACCGGCCGCTACCGCGTCGCCAGCAACGAGGAACGCGATCGCCACGGCGTCCGGCGCCGGAGTCGAGATCCGCTCCACGATCGTCACAGTCATCTCGATACCTCTCGACGTGTTCGAACGTATGTTCGATGAAAGTCGAGTGTAGGTCGGAGGATCTGACAGCGCTCATGTACGCCGGTCGGCGGGGCCGTCTCGGGCGCGTCGAGCTCGGGTCCGCGTCGACGTCGAAGGGCAGCGTCGGGGCTAGGCAGCGGTGGAGGACCACCAAAGCGAGCCGGGGGCGAGCATGCCGGTGCGTCCCCAGTGCAGCGCCTCGCGGTGATCGCCGCGGCCGGCGGCGTCGCGGGGGTAGAGCGGCCAAACGCGCTCACCGGGTGTGGTGTCCTCGAACAAGAGTCGGCTCGACACGTGTCGGCGTCGCGGGCGTTGTCTGGGGGAGGAGGAGCGGTGGCTCAGCTCTGCTTGCCACCAAGCCCAGACTTCGCGCTCGACGTCGTAGCGGTGGGCTCGATCAGCGAGGGCTCCGTCGACGCCGAGGGTGCGAGCTGCGACAGTGCGGAGATCGCGCTTGGCTCGGGTCCATCCCGTCGTGTGCTTGATGATCAGCCGGTGTGTGCGTAGGCGGGAGAGGGCGGTGGCGGCGGTGCGGGTGGTGATGCCGAGCAGCGTGGCTGCGGCGTCGAGGGCGAGGGTCCCTTCTCGGCGCAGCAAAGCGTAGGTCTTTCCTGCCAGGTGCCCCAGACCGGCGCGGGTGAAGAGGTCGTGCCGGGTGTCGGTGAGGTCGGCTTCGAGCATGGTGAGGAGCATGGTTCGTTCGGTGAAGATCGGCCCGGGGGGGCGGGGGTTATTAGTGGTTGTGACCGGACCTTGCAGAGAGCCTGTGGAAAGGTGCTCGGACAATCGCCATTCGCTGGCGTTCGAGCCGTCCGCACGGACGGCGAGCTGCACGTAGCCGTCCTCGCGCAGCGTCCGCAGGGCGCTGGCCGCGGTCGTTCGGCCCAGGCCCGCGAGGAGGGCGAGGTCACGGATGGACGCGGCGACGGTGCGCTTGCCGGTGTGCAGGGTGAGGTAGGCCAGGGCGGTGAGGATCGTCTTCTCCGACGTCGCCCGCTCGCTCCGACCCCACCGGCCCGGGCTCACCCGGAACCGGTCGAGGAGGGCGCTGACGGAGCCGACGAGGCTCTCCAGCTCCGCCAGGTCGCTCGGCTCGCGCTCGGACGGGAGAACGGCGTGCAGCGCCGCGTACTGGAGCGCTTTCTCCCACTGCCGCGTCAGGCGCTCGGCCGCTTCGTCGCGCGATCGCGGGCGGCGGTGGCCGCGGCCGGTGTTCTTGGTCCGGTAGTGCTCCATCCCGGGAGCGGTGCGGGCGGCGTGCTCGACGTCGGTCAGGGACCAGCCGGCGTGAGCCGCGGAGAGCAGGCACATGAACGCCGTCCACGACGGATTCGCACCGCCACCCGCGGCCGCCATGTGTCCGGCGCCGGCAGCGCTGAGCTGGCGGTGCGCCCGGTGCGTGGTGGTCGGGGCGGCCGGGGGAGTGACGTCGATGGCGCGCGGCGGGCGGGACGCTTGCAGCGCAGCGGTCACGGCCTCGATGGCGACCGCGGTGACGGTCGCATTCAGCAGCTCTTCCGCGCGGCCGCGGAGAACGCTCGAGAAGCTGCCGTCGCGGTGCGGGGACAGGGGAGGTCGAGCGGCGCCGGTGCGGGGGTTGCAGAGCATCCCGTGATCCAGCGTGCGAAAGTTCGCACGAGCGGCGATCGCCAGCCGAGCCACTGACTCGGCCGGAACACCCTCGGCGAGTGCGATCCACAGGTGCCGGCCGCCGGTTCCGGAGGACTGGCACACGAGGTGAGCGACCTGGTGCGCGTCCAGAACGGCGGAGAGTGCGTCGCAGTCGTCCGCGGCCTGCTCCATGAGGTCCGCATCAACGCCGTGGGAGTCCTTGCCGTCGAAGTCGAAGCAGAGCAGCCGGAACGCTCCGGCGTCATCTGCGAGGTAGATCGCCCACGGGGCCGCCGGCGCAGCAGGGGAGACGGGGAAAGCGGCCGGGTAGGCGTTCTCGTCCAAGCGCCCGTAGGCATCGCGGCGCATCGTTCGGACAGTGCTGCGCGGGCTCAGCCGACGTGTCAGCGACCATGCGTCGCCGCCGAGCGTCGACGAGCTGTTTCGGCGCGCCGAAAGATCCATCGTTGAATCTCTCGGCCCGTCGTGTAATCTTTCGGGCATAGAGAAGCCTCCCGTGAGGGTGGTGACTTGATTAGCTCTGAACCCGGGCTTTGGTCGGCGGTGGGTTCTGAGCTACGAAACTTGGTGAGGCCCGCTCCGGCGGGCCTCCTTCGTTTAAGCGGCTGTCGTGCGCGCCTCCTGAGGGATGGGCAGTTCGTTGATGCGATCGCGCCGAGGACGCGGGGCGTACTCGGGCATGCCGAGAGACTCCGCTGCGAGAGCGGTGATGTACTCGCCGTAGCTCAACCCCGCGGCTGTCGCATTGGCCTTGATGACCTCGGCAAGAGGCACCGCGGGTTTCGCCATGATGGGGACTCGTTGTCCCTTGCTCGGTCTAGCCATGGGCGAAATCATCCTGCGATTCCGTTAACGGAAACGTTAGGTGGGCGGTGTGTCGCCAAGTCGGCGCTCGGATCGCGAGACGCGGCGGCGCCTGGCGCTCGACGTCGACCGCGATTCGACCCACGCGTTGCCTAGGCGCCCACCCGCTTGCCGTCATGAGGACACCGTACCAAATTAGGTACGGATACTCTTACCCATCTTGATTCATTACATGCTCAGAGCCAGGGACTTGCGAGTGGCGGCCGAGCCAGTGCGTCACGATCCATTCGAACGCGTCCGGCGCCACGTTGTACTCCCATGCGTGTGCAGCCGGCGGAAGCAGTGCCAGCTCGCTTCGCTCGTCGTTCACGCTCACGAACGCTCGCGACAACGAGGCGGGCACCTCTCGATCTCCGTCCGAGTGGATGAGGAGGCTCGGGACGGTGAGTCGCGGTTCTCGGGTCCAGTCCAGGGCGTCGAAGTCGATGGGTCGGGGGAGTCCGACGAGGGTACTGAGCGGGCGAGTCGAGAGCGCGAACGTTCCGAGCGCACCGACTACTGATGGCAGGTGAGCACGGCGTGCTCCGGCGCGGATGACCTGCCGCCAGTCGGTAGCCGGGGCGATCAGGACAAGGGCTGCGATGACGTCGCGATGTCGGGATCTTTCGGTCAGCTGAAGAGCAATGCCACCACCGAGCGACCAGCCGAACAGCACGATGCTTCGCGCTCCGTGCGCCACGGCGAAGCTGATCGCAGCATCCACGTCCTCCCACTCGGCTTCGCCGAGGGCCGACGCTCCGTTACTCGTCGGTGGCGCTTCTCCATCACCGCGGAACGAAGGAACGAGCGATGTGTATCCGAGCTTGCGTGCCGCGGGGACGGAGCGCAGCGCCGTGATGCGTGTGGTGCGGATGCCGTGCACATGGATCGCCCAGGTCGTTTCCTCCTCGCCGCCGGTCGACGGGAAGAGCCATGCCGGACAGGGACCTGCTGGTGAGTCGATGTGGATCTCGCGCGCGTTCGGGTCGATGTCCTCGGGACGCGCGAAGACGTGTCCGGTCCATCGGCCTTCGTGAGCGGTGGAGAGATCGCCTCCGCTGACTCGAAGGATTTCCCGGCGCACGGTCCGACCTAGCGGGTCGTGGTGCAGGATCCGGCCGACGAGTGCATGGCCCCGATCGGAGTCGAACCAGAAGCCGTACTCGCCGTCGTGAAGGGTTTCGGGCGTGGCGTCGAGGGTGAGGGTGTCCGGGGTCGATGCGATGACCCGCATGGTTCTCTTGCGCCCCGGCATCACGACTCGCCGTCCCAGCACGACACCAACTCCGGCCAGCAGAGAGAGCGCCCCTATCGCGGTTCCGACCGCTCCTAGGGCAGTTCTCGCGCTGCCACGTCGTGCGCTCATCAGGTCCAGGCCTTCGTGGTCGCGGGGGAGGGGAGCTGTTCCATCACGATGGCCTCGGCCTCTGCCACGCGGCGAGCGTCCGCGACGGTCAGGCGGCCGCGATGGGCGTTCTCGAAGTCGCGCAGGGCGATCACGAGGTCGTACACGACAGCGATCGGAGATTCGTCTCGAGTGCCGTGTGACCCGTTCGTGGGCGGCATCACTGCGAGCCGGGTGGCGAGCCGGCGGAGTCGCCGCGCATGTCGGCCGAGTCGCGCCTCTCGCATGGCCTTCTGCAGAGTGAAGGAGGCGATTCCGGTGACGATGAGGATGACGCCGCAGTAGAACAGGAAGTCGAACGCGTTTCGTAGGAGGATGCGGAAGCCCAGATCGGTGACCTCGAAGTGGTCGAGAGCCAAGACGACGATCTCGTCGATGCACGCGAGGATGACGAGACTGCTGCCGGCGACGAAGAAGCCGTAGGAGCGCGCCTGTCTGCGGCGGAGACCCAACAGGAGCATCGTCGAGATGGCCAGGATTGCCGTCATATAGATGCTGGCGTAGAGCCAGGTGCTGGTCTGAGTGATGTGCTCGGTGATGAAGGTCTTCGAGGTGGGTTCCTTGTCGGTGATGAACAGGAACGGCACCGCGAAGGATACGAGCATGGCAACGAGGATGAGCTTCCTGGTCCAGAATCGCGGGGTGCTGCGGGACTGAAGGAGGGCGGCGCGCATGACCAGCCAGAAGGCGGTGGTCGCAAGGAGATTCTGGGCGAGGTTGATGTAGTTCTCACCACCGATGAACCGATCCAGCCCGGGGTGGACTCGGGTGAGTAGCGCTAGGGAGCCGACTCCGCTGGCGAGCCAGGACAGCCGGCTTGAGGGCTGGGAGACAGCGGCGGGGATCCGGGCGACGAAGACGACGGCGAGAATCACCAGAGCGATCAGTGCCAGAGCCTGCATCTACCCGAAGACCTCCTCGTCCTCCCGGAAGCGAGGACGCAGGAGCGAGCGGGAGAGAAGGTGTGCTAGGTGCTCTGCTTCTCCTTCGAGGATGCGCCGGTCGCCGTCGGCGTTCTCGAGGTCCTCCGAGCCGCCGGTTTCCAGGAGGCGGCCGCGCACGAGTCCGTTCGTTCCCCGGTACGACGCGAGGGAGGAGTCGTCTCCCAGGACGTTGCAGCCGGGGTGGCGAAGGACTATGTGAGCGAGTTCGTGCAAGATGCAGTGCATCTGGTAGAGCCGCGTATCAGTCGAGCGGTAGAGGATCTGGGCCTCGTGGGGGAAGTCGACCCAGAGGGCTGTGAGCGTCTCCCAGTCCGTGTCGTCGATGGCGTCGACGTGGATCGGCTTGCCGTGCAGGTCGGCGACGTGCTCGAGGAGGGCGTCCAGGGTTTGGTCGTCCTCGAATCGGTGCTGCTCGAATGCGTGCGCTGTGCGCGCCTCGACCTCGGCGTGCTCGAACCACAGGGCGTCGTTGCTCTGGGTGGCGCTCATGGGGTGGTGCCCTCCTTCGGAGTTCGCTCGATCGAGAGAATCGCCTTGGTGACGGCGGCGAGTTGCTTGGCGTTCATGCCACCCAGCGCTCGGGCGCTGATGGAGGTTGCACCGGTCGCGAGCAATGCCCGGTGGAAGCGGATCTCGGCTTCGATGAGCTCGCTGGCTTCGTCTTCACGCCTCGCGGTTAGGTACTCGTAGCTGACACCGAAAAACTCGCTGAGACCGACGAGCAGATCGACCGGCAGCCGAGTGGAGCCCTCCAGCCCGAGCATCTCGTCCCACTCTTCCGGGTCGAAGCTGATGTCACGGCCGTGGAGCGATTGAACGAGGGCATCGAGGGTGAAGACCGGAGCATCGGCGCTAGTCGGCCCTTCGGCGAGGAACTTTAGTCTCCGAGCGAACTCCCTGCCGTCGATGCGCTCAGCAGTGAGCTCTGCTCCGCCATCCTCCGCTGTCGGGGAAGAGGCGAGCTGCAGCACCTCGTACGGCTCGACTCCGAAGGCTCCGGCGAGCTTCTCGATGTCGTTGGTGGTGAACGGCGCTTCGCCCCGGAGGCGGATGTAGAAGTAGTTCGCCGAGATGCCCGCGGCGCGGATGAGCTCGGTGTTGGTCAGCCGCGCACGATCGCGGAGCGTCTCGACCGCGCGGACCACGCGTCGCGAGAAGTCCGTCGGTCCCGGCGCTGGTCGTCTAGCCACGCATGGAATGTACCAAAGATGATATAAGCCTATTTCGGTAACTCACTCAGGTTGCAATAGCTACCGAAATCGGTAGTTTTAGACGCGTGCTCGCATCTTCGTTTCGGTACTCGCCCGTGCTGCTTGCTCTCTGCGCCACGCTCCTCATCGGCGGCTGCACCTCCACCCGGTCGGACGACGCACCGCACGAGAGCGAGTCGCCGACGACGACGACGCCTGTACCGACCGCTGCGCCCTCAGCAGCGGAACTCGCGCCCAGCCGACCTGGTCCTGGTGACACTGAGCCGACTCCAGAACCAGATGTAGTGAGCGACACCGTTGCGGTAGCCACGAATGCGGTTGCCGCCTTCTGCCGTCCGTCGCTCGAATACGAGTTCTGGATCAATGAGCTGTATCCGGTGCTCTCGCAGCGGGCGGCTATCGCCTACGAGACGGTCGACCCCGCGAACGTGCCGTGCACGAGCGTCACAGGCGAAGCGCGAGTGCGCGACGGTGACGGCGCGTTCACGATGCGCATCCTCGTCCCCACCGACGCGGGGGAGTACTCCGTGTACGTCCACCGCACCAGCGAGAGCACTCCCTGGGCCGTCGAGCAGATCACCCCTCTGGCCTCGGAGTAGCCGGATGGAGAAGGGGGGACTGGGGGTGCTGGCGGCGGTCATGGTGCCCGTCGTGGCGGTCGCGATGCTGTTGTGGGTGCTGTTCTTCGGCGGCTCCGCTGCCGCGGCATGCCTGCCGGGCGGGGGGCCCATCAACGTCTCCGCCATCCCCGCGGACGCGAAGGTCGGCGCCTATAGACACGACCAGCTGGTGAACGCGGCACTGATCGTGAACGCAGGGGCAGCGAATGGGCTCGGCGCGGACGGGCAGACGCTCGGCGTGCAGACGGCGATCGGGGAGTCCTCCCTGGTGAACATCAGCTACGGGGACGGTGCGATCGACCCGGACGGGTCGGTCGCTGACTCGACCGGCTTGTTCCAGCAGCAGTCGAGCTGGGGCACCGTCGAGCAGCGCATGGACCCGACGACCTCGGCGGGCTTCTTCTACGACCGCCTCGTGGCCGTCGAGGGCTGGCCGGCAATGGAGCCCTCCATCGCGATCAACAAGGTCCAGCGCAACGCCGACCCGAACCACTACACGAAGTACCGCGCCGACGCCGTGGCGATCATGACCTATCTGAACGGGCTCGGTAGCACCACGACGGGGCCGGCGACGACCGGCGCACCGGTCAGTGTTCCGTCGACGCCGACCAGCACCACGCCTACGACGGCTGAGCCGGTCGGTGGATGCGTAGCCGTGTCCGGAGACGCGCAGGCCCTCGCCGCCGGACTCGTGACGGCGATGGACGAGGGGCGCCTGCGCCTACTCGAGGACCGCTACGCGCAGCAGATCCGCGACATGGCCGCCGGGACCGCCAAAGAGAACTGCGGCATCGACGTCCGGATCCTCCAGGTCATCACCATCGCCCTGAACACGTTCGGGAAGGTCGGCGTCTCCGACCTCAACCGACAGTGCACCGGTTCACTGCTGGGCGCCGGCACCGGCTCCTCGCACTGGATGAACGGCGGCGGGAACGCCGTTGACTTCTTCTCCTTCGACGGCACGGCCACCACCGGCTGCGACGCGAACGCCCTGCAACTGCTGACGGTCCTGGACCCGCAGGTGCCCCAGGGCTCTCGCGCCGGCCAGATCCAGTGCCGGTCGACCACCTATCAGCACATCACCCAGTTCGGTGACACCCCGAACCACCTGCACTTCGACGTCGCCTACGCCGACGGCCCCCTCATCACCGGATGACCGGACCCTTTCGACGTCGCGACCGCGGCGCCGATCACCCCGCACCACCCAACACAGAAAACGGAGCACACCATGTCTGCACTGCTCGCAGCAACGACCGACATCCTCACCACCGCGGGCGCGCTCGGCGCGGTCGTGCCGGATCCGGGCCCCGGCGGCATGCCCCCCGGATTCGAGGCCTTCACCACAGTCATGGGCTGGGCCAAGTGGGTCGGCCTCGGCGTTGCCGTCGTCGGCCTGATCATCCTCGGCGTCACCATGACCGTCTCCGCCCGCCGCGGCGAAGGCGGAGAGATCGGCGGCTGGCTCGGACGCCTGCTCGTCGGCGTGATCATCGTGTCCGCCGCCTTCACGATCGTCGGCTTCCTCATGGGTGCGTAGCGTCCGGAGGAAACCGACCGCACCACCAACGAAAGGCACGACGTCATGAGCGACACGGAGCAGCGCAACCCGTTCACCAGTCGAGGATTCATCTTCGGAGCGATCATCTTCGGAATCCTCGTCCTGGCCGCAATTCTGCTCGCCGTCACGTCCCTGGACAGTGGTGGCGGGCAGGGCACCGCCGTGCCCGCCACCACTGCAACGCCCACCTCCCAGGCCTCAGAGCTCGACGCCGATGCTGCGAGCATCTGCGGCCTCCCTGGACTCGACGAGAGCGGCAGCCTCGCTGCCGCACCCGACGCGGAATGGACCATCGTTGGGACCATGGCAGCGCCCTCCTCGGACGATGCAGGGCCTGGCGTCGTCGACGCCGACGGAGTCCGCAGCTGCTACGCGCACACCGTGGAAGGCGCAGCCTTCGCCGTCGCGAACCTCTGGGCGATGGGAACGGACGGCCGTCTGAGCGACCTCGTCACCGAACGCCTCACCGTCCCCGGCCCCGGTCGAGACGCCGCGCTGGCCCGCGAGACCACTCAGAGCAACACCGGCCTGAGCTCCCAGATCGCCGGCGTGAAAGTCCTCGCCTACGACGGCCAGAACGCCACCATCGACATCGCCTTCCAGATTTCCGACGGACGTCTCATCAGCTTCCCCTACGCCCTCAGCTGGTCCGAGGGCGACTGGAAGTTCGTGCTCACCGATGACGGACTCCCCACCTTCCGCCCGGTCGCTCTGCAGAGCCTCGGCGGCTACCTCCCTTGGAGCGGCACCACATGACCCCAGTCCCCGACAAAGAGCCGTGCTCCGTCGTCGACGTTCTCTGCTGGACCGGAGAAGGCATCGGCAAGGTCGTCTCGCAGGCGTCGAACGACGCTCTGCAGCAGTTCGTGAACAACATCTTGGAGGGCTTCGGCAAAGCGGTCATCTCGCTCGGCACCCTCTGGGTGAACGTTCCCTCCCCGGTGACCGTGGTCGACCGGGGAGGCGGCGTTAACGGTGGCGGTACCCCGCCCCTACCGGAAGCGTTCGAGACGATCCTCGGCTACGTGACGTGGGTCGCGGCGGGCCTCGCGGTCATGTCGCTCATCATCGCCGGCGTCATGATGAGCACCCGTCGCCGCCACGGCGACGGCGAGGCGCACATGGGACGCATTGGCGTCATCATTTTCGCCGTCTTCCTGCTCTCCTCCGCCTCAGCGCTCGTGACAGGGTTCCTGCCCTTGGCGCTGCACCTCAACGAGTCTTCGAGCGTCGTCGGCTGGGTGCAAGGGCAGCTCGAGTGGTACGCCGGAGGACTCGCGATCCTGTCGATCCTCGTCGCCGCCGGCCGCATGGTCTGGACGCAGCGCGCGGGCGAGTTGCGCACCCTCGCCCGGTCGGTACTGACGCTGATCGCCGTCGCCGGCGCGGGACTCGTCGTGATCCGTCTCGCCACGCAGGCAGGCGACGCCTTCTCGATCTGGATCCTCAACAACTCCACCGACTGCGACGTCACCAACGGTGAGAGCAACTGCTTCGGCACGAACATCTTCGCGATGATTTCGCTGACCGCAACGTCGGGTATCGGCCTCATTGGCTTGTTCCTCCTCGGCATCCTCGCCGTGCTCATGACCTACGTTCAGATCGCGCTCATGGTGTTCCGCGGCGCGATGCTCGTCGTCCTCGCCGGCATCTTCCCGATCGCCGCGGCCGCGACCAATACGGAGATCGGGCAGCAGTGGTTCAAGAAGACGATGGCCTGGACCCTCGCCTTCATCCTCTACAAGCCCGCCGCGGCGATCGTCTACGCGATCGCGTTCCGGATGACCGGCACTGATCTGTTCAAGTCGGACGGGACTGGACTGTTCCAGATCGTCACGGGCCTCGCGCTGATGCTCATCGCGCTCGTGGCCCTGCCCGCGCTGATGCGCTTCCTCGTCCCCGCTGTCGCCTCGGTGGGCGGTGGCGGTGGCGGTGCAGGCCTCCTGCTCGGTGCGGCCGCGGCCGGTGGAGCGGCGGAGATTGCCAGCGGAGCGATCCGCTCGCGCAGCGGAGGCGACAGCGGCGGGGGCGGAGGGTCGCCCGGCGGCGGTGGCTTCGGCTCCGCACCGTCCGGCAGCAGCGCCTCCGCCGGCAGCAAGGGGTCACCCGCTGCGACTCCGGCCGCCTCCGGTGCAGGCGGCGGCGCAGCAGCAGGCGGTGGCGCAGCTGGCGGAGCTGCGGCCGGCGGTGGTGCGGCAGCGGGCGGTGCGGCGGCAGGCGGTGGTGCCGCAGCCGCGGCAGGAGGCCCGATCGGTGTCGGCCTTGCGGTGGCAGGGAAGGCCGCCGAAGGCGCGAAGCACGCAGCAGGGGCGGTCAAGGCCGCCACGGACGACGCCACTGGCGGCAACGGAAGCGGGAACTGATGAGCACGGCAACTCCTACGCGCAGCGCTGAGGCGCCGCGCACGTACGGCAATTGGCGTCGCCCGCAAACTGCGGGACTCGGCGGCCTCGGACAGCTCGCCACGGGCGTGCTGTTCGTCGGCATCCTCTCCTCGATCATCGCCTCGATGTTCTCCGGCCTCGGGGCCGCGCTGATCGTCGCCGCGATCTTCGGCGGGATCTTGCTGACGGTGTCGGTGAAGGACAAGCACGGGCAGAGCGCCCTCGGAAGGACGGTGAATCGCGTGAACTGGATGCGAACGAAGGCCAAGGGAGCGAACGTCTACCGTTCAGGTCCCGCGGGTCGAGCGAAATGGGGCACGTTCCAGCTCCCCGGACTCGCTGCGGCGTCGCAGCTCTCCGAGCACGAGGACTCGCACGGGCGCCGATTCGCTCTCGTGCACGTCCCCTCCACCAAGCACTACACCGTCGTGATCGCCACGGAGCCGGACGGCGCCGCGCTGGTGGATCAGGAGCAGGTCAACAACCAGGTCGCGGAGTACGGCATTTGGCTCTCCAACCTTGGAGACGAGCCCGGCATCGAGGCCGCCTCCGTCACCGTCGAGACAGCCCCCGACACCGGCACGCGCCTGCGCTCGGAGGTCGAAGGGTCGATGGACCCCGACGCACCGGAGTTCGCTCGAGCGATGCTCTCGGAGGTTGTCAGCAGCTACCCGGTCGGGTCGGCCACGATCCGCGCCTACGTCGCGATCACCTTCTCTTCCCTGTCTCGCATCGGCGGGAAGCGCCGCAACGCGAAGGAGGTCGCCGCCGACCTCGCCGCCCGCCTGCCCGGCCTGACGACGAGCCTTGCCGCGACAGGGGCCGGCGCTGCCCGGCCGCTCGGTGCTCAGGAACTGTGCGAGGTGATCCGGATCGCCTACGACCCCGCCGCCGCCGTCCTGATCGATGAGGCCCGCGCCTCCGGGGACGTGCCCGAGCTGTCGTGGACGGACGTCGGCCCCGCGGCCGCTGAGTCCCGGTGGGAGTCGTATCGGCACGACGGCGCCGTGTCGACGTCGTGGACGATGACCTCCCCGCCGCGCGGTGTCGTGCAGTCCGGGATCCTCGCGCGCCTGCTCGCGCCGCACCGCGACGTCGCTCGCAAGCGCGTCACCCTGCTCTACCGCCCCATCGACCCGGCCCGCGCCGCGGCGATCGTGGAGGCGGACCTGAACGCGGCGCAGTTCAACAGCTCCGCGTCGACCAAGCCCACCGCCCGCTCGACCCTCTCCACCCGCTCCGCCCAGGCGACCGCGGCGGAGGAGGCCTCCGGTGCTGGCCTGCTCAACTTCGGCCTGATCGTCACCGCGACGACCACCGACGCTGTGCACGAAGCGGACGCACGCGCGGCGATCGACTCGCTGACCGCCGCGGCGCGTCTTCGAGTGCGGCCGGCGTTCGGGTCGCAGGACACCGTTTTCGCTGCGGGTCTGCCGCTGGGGCTCGTGCTCCCGCGTCACCTGCGCCTGCCCACCGAAGTGAGGGAGTCCCTGTGAGCCTGATCACCCGCCTGTTCTCCTCGAACAGTGACAACGAGCTCGAACCCGGCGAGGACGTCCTGCCGGACGGAGCGGTCACCGCCGCCCACGGCGATACGACGGGGGAGGAGCTGACCGGCGACGGCCTGCCCACCGGTGCCGTGTCGTCCTCGGCAGAGCCCGGCACCGATACGACGGCACCCTCGCGGCGGGCTGCGCGCGGGCAGGGCGAAGCTCCGGCCCCGGTAGCGGCGGTCGCTCAGCGCCCGACGCTCACCAGAGAGCGCACAACCCCGCGCACCCGGCGCCGAGAGGGGAAGAAGATCGAGATCCCGCACGGCGGGAAGAAGAAGAGCCAGGGGACGGCGCTGCGCCGTCCCTTGCGCCCGAGCATCCGAGGGTGGCTCGGCCGCGGCGGCGGTGAGGCCGTCAATGTCACGGCCGCAGACGAGTTCCGCGGGACGACCGTGCAGGTGTGCGGGCTGTACCCGTTCTCGGTCGGGACGGGTACGCCGATGATCGGGGTGCCGCTGGGGAAGAACCTCTCCACCGGCGCGTCCGTCTGCTGCGACCCGATCAGCTGGTTCCAGCGCGCGAACCTCATCAGCAACCCGTCGATGTTCGTGCTCGGCAAGCCCGGCCTGGGGAAGTCCTCGCTGACCCGTCGCATGGCCGTGGGCCTCGCCGGATACGGCACGATCCCGCTCGTGCTGGGCGACTTGAAGCCGGACTACGTGGATCTGATCGAAGCCCTCGACGGGCAGGTGATCCCTCTTGGCCGTGGCCGCGGGTACCTGAACATCCTCGACCCCGGCGAGGCGTCGGAGGCGGCGCAGCGCCTCCGGGACGAGGCCGACCGCTCGCTCGAGCGGGCCGACGAGCTCGCGCACCAGGTCGACGCGCTCGGCGTCTCCGACGACACCGCGGCGATGATCGCGGAGGTCGGCCGGCTGCGCAAGCACGCCGCGAAGGTGCAGCGCCTCGCGCACCAGGTCCTCGCGGACGCCCACGGCCGCCGGCACACGATGGTCGCCGCGCTGCTGACGATCCTCCGCTCCCAGCCGCCGAGCGACCGTGAAGAGACGATCATCGACCGGGCGCTGAAGTACCTGGACGAGCACCACCAGGGGGTGCCGGTCCTCGCGGATCTGCTGCGCGTGATCCAGGAGGCGCCGGACGAGGTTCGTCAGGTCGCGTTGGACCGCGGGAACATCGAGAAGTACAAGGACGTCACCGAGAACCTCGAAGCCTCCCTCATCGGCCTCACCACCGGTGGACGCCTGGGCGAGGTGTTCTCGAAGCAGACGACCACGCCGATGCGCCGGGACCGGCCCGTCGTCTACGACGTGTCCTCGATCGACGACTCCGAAGGCGACCTCCAGGCCGCGATCCTCCTCGCCTGCTGGTCCGCCGGCTTCGGGACCGTCAACGTCGCGGCCGCCCTCGCGGACGCGGAGCTCGAACCGCAACGGCACTACTTCGTGATCCTGGACGAGCTGTGGCGGGCGCTGCGCGCGGGTAAGGGCATGGTCGATCGCGTCGACGCGCTCACCCGCCTGAACCGTGCGCGCGGCGTCGGCCTGGCGATGATCAGCCACACCATGTCCGACCTCCTCGCACTGGCCTCCTCGGAGGATCAGATGAAGGCGAAGGGCTTCGTGGAACGCTCCGGCATGGTCATCTGCGGCGGCCTTCCGGGCGCTGAGATGCCGCTGCTGACGTCAGCCGTGCCGATGTCGATCGCGGAGCAGGGGATGCTCACCTCCTGGCAGGACCCGCCCGCCTGGGACCCCGTGTCCGGGCACGAGTCCGAGCCTCCCGGCCGCGGCCGCTTCCTGATCAAGGTCGGCGGACGTCCCGGTATCCCGGTGCGCGTCGAGCTGACCGCAGCAGAGAAGGAGGTCAACGACACCAACAAGCTCTGGCACGCGACCTCCCGCGCGGGACGTGCGGCGGAGCCACTGCCCACCGATCCCGTGAACGTTGAGATCCTGCCGTGAGCGTCCTCGTCGCTCTCGGCGCGAGCTGCGTCGCGGCCGGCGCCGGCGGGGCCGCGATCAACAGCGCGCTCCGCGCCCGCCAGCGGACGGCGGACCGCGACCGGTTCCTGCTCACGATCTGCTGGACCGGCGTCGGGCTCATGGCGAGCTTCGTCGCCTGGGACCAGTGGGACCGGGTGATCGCGTGAGCTGCCCGTCGACGCTCGCCTTCGAGGGCTACCGCTGGACCTGCCAGCGGTCCGCTCCGGGGGAGCACGGCTTCCACACGACGGATCTTCCCGTCTCCTTCGCGGAGCGGTGCCTCGCGGTCCTCTCCTGGGGGACCTCGCACCAAGCAGCCGCCGACGACTGCACCCCGCAGTGGACCGGCCCGATCTACACGGAGGAGTCCGCATGAGCGCCACCGCCAACAACCGCCGCCGCGAGCCCGGCAAGGCAGGCAACGACGGCCTGATGCTCGGCGCCGCCCTCGCGGCGATCGCTGTGATCGGCATCGTCTGGGTGGCCGTCGCGGTCGGGTCGCAGCTTGACGGAGTGAACGAGGGCCTGCCCTCCGATCCGTTCGAAATCATCTCGGGCCTGTTCCGCGGCCGAGTGGTGTGGTCGACGTCCGCAACGATGATCGCCGCGGCCGCCGTCGCCGTCATCGTCCTTGTCGGCCTCTGGCTCGTGTGGATGCGCTCACTCGGACGGAAGAACCGCTCAAGCGTCGACCACGCCGCCCGATACATGGCGACGCCGCGCGATCTGGCGCCGATGATGCGCAAGGAAGCGTTGAAGAAGTCCGCCCGCCTCGGTGTCGCTGAGAACCCCGGCGTCCCGGTGGGGCGGCTGCACCTGGGGAAGCAGATGCTCTACGCCTCGTTCGAGGACATGATGCTGCTGATCGCCGGCCCGCGCGTGGGCAAGTCGACCTCCCTCGTCATCCCCGCGATCATGGCCGCCCCCGGCGCCGTGGTCACGACGTCGAACAAGCGCGACGTGCTCGACGCAACCCGCGACGTGCGCGCCGCCAAGGGCCACGTGTGGGTCTTCGACCCGCAGCGGGTCGCGTTCGAGGATGCGACCTGGTGGTGGAACCCCCTCTCCTACGTCACCGACGACACGAAGGCCGCGAAGCTCGCGACGCACTTCGCCTCCGGCACCCGGGCAATGAACGCGAAGACCGACGCCTACTTCGACGGCAAGGGCCAAGAGCTGCTGTCCGACCTGCTGCTCGCGGCCGCGGCCGGGAACCGGCCGATCAGCGACGTGCTGCTCTGGCTGACCTCCGTCGAGGACGAGACGCCCGTCGAGCTCCTGCACGACAACGGCTACCCGACGAACGCGCGAGCGGTCCGCGGCATCATGAACACCGCTGAGAAGGCCCGCGATGGGATCTACTCGACCGCGCAGGGCATGGCGGTGTGCTTGAAGAGCGCCGCGACCGCCGACTGGGTGAACGCCCGCCCGAACGACACCCGCCAGCAGTTCGTCCCGGAGACGTTCGTCACGTCGACCCAGACGCTGTACTCGCTGTCGAAGGAGGGCGCCGGCACCGCCGGACCCCTCGTCACTGCCCTGACCGCCGCGACCATCGAGGCCGCGGAGGAGCACGCCGCGCGCTCCCGCGGAGGCCGGCTGGCGACGCCGCTCGTCGCCGTTCTGGATGAGGCCGCGAACGTGTGCCGGTGGAAGGATCTGCCCGACCTGTACTCGCACTACGGCTCGCGCGGGATCCCGATCATGGCCGTGTTCCAGTCCTGGTCGCAGGGCGTCGGCGTGTTCGGCAAGGAGGGCATGCTCAAGCTGTGGTCCGCCGCGAACGTGAAGCTGTATGCCGGCGGCGTTGCGGAAGACGAGTTCCTGCGCACCCTCTCCGAGCTGATCGGCACCTACGACAAGGAGACCACCTCCGCCAGCTACAACAAGGGCGTGCGGTCGACCACCTCGGCGCTGCGCCGAGAGAAGATCCTCGAAGTCGCCGACCTCACCAGCATGGGCCGCGGACGCGCGATCATGCTCTCCTCCGGCTCCCGCGCCGCCCTCGTCGACACCGTGCCCTGGTACAACGGCCCGAAGGAGCAGGTCGCCGCGATCAACGCCTCCATCGCCGCCCACGACGCCAGCAGCGGACCGGCGAACTCCGCGCCGGTGTCGCCCGTCGTGACGGTCATACCTCCGCTCGAGGCGCAGCCAGCGGCGGACGTCGACGTGGACCAGGACGCGACTCTCCGGGGTGAGCGATGAGCGACGAGGACCTGTTCGACGTCGACACGGATGCGTTCTCGGCCCCGGTTCGACCCGTCAATTTGCACCCCGTCGAGGCGGAGGCTGAGGACGAGGAAGAGGTGCCGGCGACGTACTTCGGATCCGCCGACGAGTGGGTCCGGAAGTTTCTCCGGCCCTCTTACCGACGCCGGGTGACGGCAAAGGGCCAGGCGGCCGGCGATCGGTGGGCGGCTGAGTGGTGGAGCAGCGTCGAGGCGCTGACCCGCATCGAAGCCCTCTGGCGGATGTGGGAAGAGATCCGCACCAGCGCCGGCTCACTCAGCGCCTACTGGATCAACCACCTCGACCCGCACATGCGAGTCCTGCTCTCACCCAGCGGACCGTTCGCAACGTCAACTGACGAGAACCGGCCAGGCGACATGCTTCCCTACACGGCACCGCCGACCGGGATGTTCCCGCCGGACGCGCAGGTCTGATGTCTGATCACCGAAGAAGCCGTGACCTAAACGTCGGAAGAGCCGATCAACTCGAAGACGCCGTGACCGAATCCTTTGACCGACGCGGTGTTCCTGCTGAGGGTGACTCCCTCACCTGTGAGCAGGACCGCTGACGCAGCGATGCTGAGGTCGACGCTCGCCGCCTCTCGACGAGGGTTGATGACGACGAGGTGGGTGCCACCGCGAAGATAGGCGAGGGGGTATCCCGCCGCCAGGATCTGTCGCGACGCATTGGTGCGCAACGCAGGCGTGCTTCGACGAAGCATGACGAGCTCGCGGACGAAGTGCAGGAGCGAGTTCGGATCGGCCAGCTGCTTCGCAACGGTCGGCCGGGCTGGGTCGGGATCCTGCGGCAAGTAGAGGTCGGCTGTCGGCGCCGTGGAAAAGCCTGCGTTGGGGAGCCGGTCATCCCACTGCATGGGGGTGCGGCAGCCGGCGCGGTTGAAGCGCGGGTCCCAGACGCTGCCCTCGGTGTCCGGGAGCCCGTCGAGGTAGCGCATGCCGATCTCATCGCCGAAGTAGATCGACGGGATCGATCCCCAGGTCAGGAGGAAGAGGAAGGCGGCACGCAGCTGCTCACCTGTGCGCGAGCCGGCGGAGAGGCGGGAGAAGTCGTGGTCGGCGGTTGGCAGGACGAGCAGTCGATCGGCGCGACCTGCTCGACGCGCGGGAAATCAGGCCCCTCCTCGCCGAGAGCGCCCGCGGCATCGAGTTCGCTCCCGCGACCGCCGAGGTCGCTGCACCGATCATCAATCGGATCGGGCTCACGACCGGACTCGAGCGGCTGACGCTCCTCCTCGAGCTCCTCACGCTGCTCGCTCGCTCACCCGCCGGCGACCGCACCCCGCTGGCGACGGAGTTCTTCATGCCGCAGCTCGATGACCGCGCGGCCGCGATCGTCGACATCGTCCTCGAGTACGCCTTCGCCGGCCACGCCGGCCAGGTAAGCGTCGGCGAAGCAGCGGACCTCGTCGGCATGCACGAGGCGACGTTCTCGAAGTACTTCAAGAAGGCCACCGGCCAGAACTTCATTGAGCTCATCCGCAAGCTCCGCATCGCCCACGCAGGGCGCCTCCTCACGACGACGACGCTGTCCATCGCGGCGGTCTGCTACGAGGTCGGCTACACCAACCTCTCGAACTTCAACCGGCAGTTCCTGGCCGAGAAGGGCGTCACACCCCGCCAGCACCGACGGGACGCCGGGGAGGCGTCAGCGTAGGCGACGGCGGCAGCAGCGACCGCAAACTGCCATGCCTCTCCAGGTGCGCGGCACCTAAACTGACATAATCTCGCTTATGAGAAGCGGCAGTGGGAAGCGCCCGGGGGAGCGCGCAAGCCCTATACCGCCTTCGACGGGCTTGCGTACCGTCGCTGACGACCCGCACCACTCCTCGAGGCACCGGACCGGTGCAGAACAGGTGACAGCACATGACTCGCGAGCAGAACATCGCCTCCCAGCAGGCCTTCGGTGAGGCGGTCAACGCCGGCGACTTCGCCGCGTTCGACGCACTCGTCGCGCCCGACTCGGTCGATCACGACCCGGCGCCCGGCCAGGCACCCGGTCCAGAGGGATACGCCGCGTTCTTCGGCGACCTGCGGACCGCGTTCCCCGACATGGCACTCGAGGTCGAGAAGCTCGTCGCGGACGACGACAGCGTCGCGTTCGCCTACACGCTGACCGGCACGCAGACCGGTGTGTTCCAGGGCCACGCGCCGACGGGCAAGTCCGTGAAGATCCGCGGCATGCAGATCAGCACCTTCGTCGACGGCAAACTCGCCGAGCGCTGGGGAAGCAGCGACGAGCTCGGCATCCTCACGCAGCTCGGCCTCGCACCCGGCGCCTAGCCGGCGGGACTCCGACGGGTTCCGAAGCTCGTGTGCAACCACACCTCGGAGCCCGTCGAGCGGAGTATGTGCGAACAAACTGACATAACGTAGATTATCGGAGATATATCCCAAGTAGAAGGGGAGGTCTGATCGAGGCGTCACCAGCTGCACCTCACTCTCGTTCTCAGCGAACCACGGTCCGGGCAGGACGTCATCCGGGCCGTCCGCGGCTTCCCCGAGGTCGAGCAGCTGCACTCGACTCTCGGCACCTGGGATCTCGTCGTACAGCTGCGGACGGCGACGACGGCCGAGCTCGACGCCGTCCTCGAACGGATCAGGGCAATCCCGGGCGTCAGGGACACGCAGACGAGCCTGCTCGTGAACTCCCTCACCGGCCAGTAGGCCGCGGCGAAAGCGGCCCGCTCGAGCAGGATGGGCCGACCGCGGACTCCTTCGAGGAGTGCTTGGAGAACTCGGCAAACTACGCGGACGACGACACTGTGTCAGTTCGCGTTACGGATCGCGACGAAAAGATCTTCAACAGCGGCTACGACCGAGCCCTCCGATCCAGTCGGGAACCCGAGCCCGGTCACAGCCACGGCGAAGTCGTCGTCCCATCGCCAGCACTCCGAGTTCGAGTACCCATCACCCTGGGGATGAAGTGCGCAATGGACGTCTCCGACTGTGATCGGATCGGTGACGGCGTCGCCGCTGTTGCCGGCCTTGAACCACTCCCATTCGGTCTCGGCTAAAGCGATCGCCGTGGTGCCCGTAAATGTGTAGATGATGCTCGGATAGTGATCGTTCGGGTCCGAGTCGTACGTCATGTGTTTCACAGTCAGTCGTTGCGGGTCACCAAAGCGCGACTTGGCAAGGCCGATCAGCCCACTCATGTCGTCGGGTGCCGATTCCGGGGGAACCGCTTCGAAGGACATCGTTCTGTCTGGAACCAGCAAAGGTGTGGTCGATGGAGTGTCACCTTCGGAGCTGGGGTCTTCGCCGTCATCGATGGTGGCGGCACCTCCGTCACTGGGGCTGGTGGGTCCAGGCAGGCTCGCCTCGATCTCCGTGCCCTCAGCTCGCGGGAACCACGCGGGGATCACCAAGGCAACGACGGCGGCGAGGGCGACCACCGTGAGGGGCAGAGTCTTGCGGCGACTCGTGAAAAGGGCCGAGATGCCCCAGCCGAGCAACGACCCAACTCCCGCGAGCAGCGCAGTACCGAGCACGCTCGTGAGCTCGCTGGCCAGAGCGATGGCGACCGCAGCGCACGCTCCGACTAGCGCGCCGGCAAGACCGGGGAGCGTCGAGTGCTCGGTGCCGGGATCCGTCGCCATAGGTCGCCAGTGTAGGTGCGCCTCGACGAGCAAGTTGAGCGCTCAGGCCGCCTTGGCGTCGCGCGAACCGCGAATGCCGCTTCGCCGACGTTCAGCGGCGACCGCACGCCGACCGTGCGGTACATGACGTCGTGGAGCGTCCCGAAGTTGGGAAACAGCCGTCGAGGGGGTGGAGCTGCTTCCGAGAGGGGTTGCCGCCCCGTAGAACAGGTACGCGGATCGAACCGAATCCACTACAGGAGGACACCATGACCGACGACCAGATTCTTGCTCTGTTCAACGAGACCTACGCCAACCCAGACGACGCTGGCTTGTTCTTGGACCCAGAGGGCGGCAGCGATGCCTACAACTGGGATTCGTACACCCGTCTCGAGACCGAGGATGCGGTTCAGGAGATCGCACCTGGTGCGAGCGAGGACCAGCTCGCGCGCCTTGCAGCCGAGCTGAACAGTTCATACTCGGCGTGGGTGCGACGTTCTGAGCTGTAACTGCTGAACGAGGGAGGCAGCGAGACGAGCTGTCACAACAGCGCGGCGCGCTGGTGCGCCCCTTAGCCACCGGCTTCTCGTACAGCTCCTGGCATCACCACCGCTTCCGGGAGGTCCCACCCGTCAGAAAAGCGTCGAGAAGTTTCCACCGCGCCTGACATAATTTCGATTATCGGAGCTTTCCTCGTGTTGCCGCGGCTCCGATGGCGGCCACTGGCATGACCCACTAGGCGAAGAGTTGCTGACTGAAGGGGGCGGACAGCGGCGCAACACCGACGCTAAAGTTTTGATTCGTTGGACCAGCCTGGGGAGGTAGCTAGTGGTCAATCACGACGCCGCACCGAGTGCACTCGGGTACTTGCACCAGGTCGACTGGGCGTTATTGAATATGCTCAAAAGCGGACCCGATCGTCCCGATCAGATGATGATGCTCGAGCAGTTTGATGACGTGTCCTGGCAAGACGATGCTGGGCCCACCGAATTATTGCAGGTGAAGCACCATATCAATAAGGGCTCACTAAGCGATCGCTCTGTAGACCTGTGGCGAAGCATTCGGGTCTGGCTTGACGACGCCGTCATGCGGGATATTGATGGACCGATGCTTTGCTTAGTTACCACTGCGACTGCAGCGCCCGCGTCTGCCGCCTCCTTGCTAAAAGTCGATGGCAACCGTAACGAAACCCGCGCCCTGGACCTACTTGACGACGCCGCCCGCTCTTCTCAATCGCAGGACACCAAGGCCGCACGTCAACTATGGCTGGAGCAGCCGAAACCTATTAGAGTAGGAGTTCTCGCGCGCCTTCGGATCCTCGACCAGTCCATCAGTATTGAGGAAGTTGGAGCGGAAACTCGAAGACTACTTTTTTGGGTGAGCCTTCCTGAACCTCAACTGGTACTGTTCGAGGCGCAGCTTCGATCGTGGTGGCACGAAGTCGCAATTGACTTACTCCTTAAGCGGAGGCCTCCCGTGACCGCCTTTCAAGTCCGTGCTCAGGCGGAACGCCTTCGAGACGGATTTACCTCTCGATCTTTACCTCGAACAGTTGGCCGGCCCGTGGCTGAAGAGGCAAGGAGAATTGTCAACCTACACTCCGGAGAGGTTTTCGTTCAGCAACTAGGATGGATTGAGGTACCTACTCGCCTGCTTGAAAGAGCAATTATCGATTTTTGGCGAACGGTAGAGCAGGCGACCGTTTGGGTGTCAAACCACCTCATTGAATTAGCTGAGCTCCAAGAATACCGCGAAAATCTTGCCGAGCAATGGGACCACGCTTGGGATGCGATGCTCCGCGGGTTACCCGACGGAGCCACCGATAAGCAAAAGTCGGACGCCGGATACAGCCTTTGGACTCAGATGCGTGACCGTACAGACCCGTATCTCCGCGCCGATTATGGGGAATCATTTTTTCGAAGTGGAGTACTTTACGAGCTCGCTAACAGCGACGCGTCCGGCCAATGCTACGGCTGGCACCCAGAGTTCGAAGCGATGCTTCGCATGCTTACAGTCGAGCGTGTCCCGTGAGCGGGCATGCCTCGGAGCCTGTCAAACCCGTCATGGAGCTTCCGTCGTGGGATTCCCGACACCCGAGCATCGCGACGATGCTGAATCCAGCTCTTATCACTGTCGTTCTCGCTGCCGCAGCCAATCGGTATCAGGCAGAGGGAAGCTCAGGCATGCCCTGGGAACTCAGTTTCCTCGTCGCGCCCATGTCGTTTCATCATGACACTCGGAAGGCGCTTCCGAGTAGGATCGATTCGCACCTTCCAAAGTGGGTGGAGCGCAATCCGGTGGTTCTCGCGGGACTGGCGCCTCGTGCTCGCGCAATGGCCCCGCATGTTCGAGAGGGCCTGCGCTATGGGCTGCGAACTCCGACACTGCAGATTGACGCGGAGGGACAGCTACACGGCGAGCTGTTCGGTCGCCTTCCACGCAAGAACGGCGCCGACGTACCGGACATGGTGAAGGCCGCCTCGTTCCTTGGCAAATGGTTCGCGACGGTCGGGTCGTCCGCAACAGTGTTTGCGATCCTCGGCGTGACACCATAGCTCCGTGCAGCTTTTGCGAGTGGTCCTCTACAACGAAGACGGACGAACCAGAACCGTTGAGTTCGAACCCGGCGTCCTGAACGTGATCGTCGGGAACTCCGGTACCGGCAAGTCGGCGCTGCTGGACATCGTCGACTACTGCATGGGACAGGACGATGCGCCAGCGTTCCCGGGGATCATCGGCCACACGTGTAGCTGGGTGGGCTGCCTTTGGAGCCTCGACGGAGGTAGCCGCGTGTTCGTTGCGCGACCCCGTCCATCGAAGGGCAAAGCCACGTCCACCGTCGCTGCCATCCGCCTCGGTGGGAACGACCTCGCGGAACTCTCGTTTGCGGAGCTCGAGGTGAACCTCAACTCTGACCAGCTGCGAGAGCAACTGGGAGCTCTGGTCGGGCTGAACGATATTCGCGTCGCCCGCTCGGATGCTGATGGTGAATCCATGACCGTGACGCTTGGCACGGCAAGCGTCTTTTCTTTCCAGAACCAGGACGAGATCGCTGGCAAATCGCAGCTCTTTCACCGCGCTCAGGACCCTCAACTCCGGCGGCGACTTCAAGACGCTTTTCCATTTTTCCTCGGCGCGGTCGATGGCGATCAGTCGAAAAGACAGGCGGACCTTCGCGCCGCTGAATACGTTCAAAAACAGCAGGAGGCAGCGCTCGCCCGGGCAGAGGACGACGCGGAACGCGTCGAGGCGGATCTCCGGGCGCTCCTGCATGAGGCCTATACCGTGGGCCTGATTTCTGCCGAAGCCGAGTCACCAGATAGCCGGCGGCTCGTTCTCGAACTACTACGATCAGCGGTCGCGAACACGGACGAAGAACCGGTCGACACTACAACGGCCGATAGGTCGCAGGAGCTCCGGCAGCGTCAAAGACAGCTTCGCAACCAGCTCGCGACGGTGATGGAGAATCGAACCCTTTTGCTCGAGGCGTCATCTGGAGCGTCGGGGTATGAATCTGCCATCAGCCAGCAAGCTGGGCGCTTACAGAGCCTACAGCTGGTCGGTGACTCAGATGGTGGACAGCTTGAATGCCCCGTTTGTCGACAGGCGCTTCGAGGCGATGATCCCCTCCCCGAGCAGTTGACCCATCGACTTACGCGGCTACGCGCTGACATCGAGCACCTCATCACTGCCACCCCAGGCCGCCAGCGCGCATTAGACGAAACGCAGGGTCAAATCGATCAACTCAGAGGGGAATTGGTGGCAGTGGATGCCGCTTTAGTCACAACTCAAATAGCTAGCACATCTGGCACAGATCGACGGAGTGACGCAAGCCGACGCGCCTTCATCCGCGGTCGAATCGACGCCACCCTACGCGGTACCCGCCCGGTCGACGAGGCTGCCCTCGCCACATTACGCGAACGGCTTCAGGCAACAGGTTTGCGAGTGTCTTCTCTCCGCGAGCAACTGGACGACGCCGAGGTTGCGGAATTGCTCGAGTCGCTTCTACATATTATATCGGAAGACATAACCAATTACGCCGCGCGACTTGGCGTAGAGAATGCAGGCCGAAGTGTGCGTCTTGATGTTCGCAAGTTGACCATTGTGGCCGACACTCTCGACGGCCCAAGGACGCTTAGGCAAATTGGAAGCGGTGGTAATTGGGTTGGCTATCATATCGCAGCGCATCTCGCTCTCCATCGGTTCTTTGTGCAGCAGAAACGACCAACTCCTCGAATTCTAATGCTTGATCAGCCGTCGCAGCCATTCTCGGAGGGTAAGCAACGAGAGGGGAACACGGACCCTGACGCGGTTCGTCGAGTCTTTGAACTCCTTCGCGACATTGCCTCCGAACTTGCCCCCCGACTCCAAATCATTCTGTGCGAACACGCCGAACTTGACGACGCATGGTTCAAGAGTGCTATCCGGGAGACGTGGCGCGGCCATGGACTCATACCTCGGGACTGGGCCGATGAGGAGGAATGGTCCTACTTTGAATCCGGGAAATCGCGGTCTGCCTGAGGAGCCTCAGAAGCGAGAACGGACGAGCCTCCCGAAGCCGATCTCCTAGATCGTCTTTAGCGACGTGCTTATTGCCGGGGCCGTCACTATCCGTGGGACTGGTGAGGGGGCTGCAGAAACTCTCGACCTCGTCGGCGTCTCGTGACGTCGCCCGAGCTGTCGGAGGAGTACCGCGTTCGTCTGCGATCGCTGATCTGGTCGACGTATCTCTTCCGTGAGCTGAGCGGCATATGGGATGAGGGCGCTGTTCTGTGGCAACTAAATGGGCGCTGGACGCTGTCTACGGCCTGTCTGAGGCCTACTGGATGTTGTCCGGGCAAGGGGAGGCGAGGCTGTCGCAGCAGGATGACCGCGTCGCCTCCCTCACCTCGACGGCCGGTGAGAAAATTGGTCGCCTTCTCGCCGCTCGCGGCGCAATGACTCACCGTATTCAACGGTCCATCGCCCTCAGCCCAACACGGGGCCTGCCGTACGGTTTCGCAAGCCTCACCGACTGGGTCTGGGCGGAGCAGTCTTGGCCAATCCCTGCGCGTCGCGCGCGTCGCGCTCGCTGGTACGTCGAGCACGTCAGCCGGCGCCCGCTTTGGGTCGCCTCCGACGAAGCCGAGTACTGGTTTGTTCGCAACAGCCCGATCCCGCTGCTGCCGGTGACCCAGAGAGCATCGATGACTGGGTCTACAAAGTCGGACCGCGCTACAAGGAGTGAGGCGAGTCGACGGCTGCGCCGACATGTAGGCCTGAAAACCGCGGATTGCTCAATAGTCCCACAAGCTGTGGGACTATTCGTTGGCTTCCCCGCTGACGTCGATGGCGGCGATGATGCGCTGCTCGTCGGGGAGCGCGAGGCGCTCTGCGTCGGGGAGGGCGTCGTAGGTGTAGGTCGCGACGGCGATGGGTGATGCTGCCTGGCTGAGGGCGTAGCGGACGATGTGCTCGTCCTTGTCGCCGCAGATCAGGATGCCGATGGTCGGGGCGTGGCTCGGGCGTCGGAGTCGTTCGTCGACGAGGGCGATGTAGAACCCGAGCTGGCCGGTGAACGCGGGCTCGAAGTCGCCCTTCTTCAGCTCGACTACGACGTACCGGAGCTGTTCGGTGTGGAAGAAGAGCAGGTCGAGGTAGAAGTCCCGGCCGCTGACGTCGAAGTGAACCTGGCGGCCGGCGAAGGTGAATCCGGTGCCGAGCTCCTGCAGCGTCTCGGCGATCCGGTCGAGGAGCGCGTTCTCCATGTCGCGCTCGGCGGCGTCTTCAGTGAGGTTGAGGAAGTCGAAGACGTAGGGGTCCTTGGCGATCTCGCGTGCGAGGCCGGAGTCGGCGGGCGCGAGCCGGTCGACGTAGTTCGACGGTGCGCGGCCGGCGCGCTCGAGGGTCTGGTTCTTGACGTGGGTAAGGAGCATCGAGCGCGTCCAGGAGTTCTCGGCCGCGGCGGCGGCGTACGCTTCGCGCGCGTCGGGGGCGGAGAGCTTGTCGAGGAGCAGTCGGACGTGGCCCCAGGGCAAATGTCCCACAGCCTGTGGGACTTTCTCTCGGTCAGGCCAGGCGGCGGCGAAGGCGCGCATGTAGAAGAGGTTGCTGCGGGACAGTCCGGTCATCGCGGGGAACTCTCGGCGCAGGTCTTCCGCGAGCCGGTCAAGGACTTTCGTGCCCCACGGCTCCTTGGCCTGCTGGTCGAGGATCGCGTGTCCGAGGTCCCAGTACAGGCTGATGAGCTGCGCATTCACGGTGCGCTGAGCGCGCAGCTGCGCGTCCTGAACGCGCGACGTCAGCGAACGCAAGAACGGCTCGTAGCCGTTCGGCAACTCGATGTCGCGTCCGTTCATCCCGCAATTGTCCCGGATCCGCGTCGCGACGCCGACCGCGGCTATGAGGATGGCGTCCAACAAGCTGTTGAACTCCCCCGCAGTTTCTGCGTCGCAGTCGTCGACGGCCGAATGCGACGCGATCTCCATCGACCTAGAGGCGGGATCCTCATCTGCGGCGGCCACGACGAGCACGCCTTCCACTCCGCCCTCAGCCAGACCGGCTCCCCCATGGCCGTCTCCAGCTACACCGACGACCCACTCGTACCGGCAGAGCAGGCGGCGCTACCGACGGCCCAAGGAGATCACTGCAGCGCTCGACTGGCCGGACGGGAGCAGCTGACGGGACGAACCCCTCACCAACGGCGCCGCATCGACCTAGATAGCTAGATACCTATCTAGCTCCTCCAAGATCGGGTGGCACGAGGCCCACCCTCGCTGTGTTAGCGGCCCAGCTTGGATCGTTCGATCTCAGTCCCCTGGCCGCGGCTGCCGCGGGTTGAGGGGACGCGCGTGCGCTTCGTGGGCTCCGCGCCACGTGCGGGAGTGGCGAAGGATGCGTCGACGGTCATCCGCGCGTTCACCTGCTCCACCGGTACGTTCTGAGCCTGCATCGTCGCTGCCGTGTGCGCGCGGCGCTCTGCGCTGTCGTAGGCGAGCTCTCCTTCGGAACGAGCCGCGACCGAACGTCCCTCGTCAGTCGATACCGGAATTTCGTTCAAGGCGCTCTGCGCACTGCTGTCGTCGCGGTAGAGGGCGACCTGAGCCCTGGCATCCTCAGCGAGGCTGCGCAGCTCCTCGGAGCTCTGCGAGGGCGTGCCGCCGGCCTCTGCATCACGGTCGTACTGGGCTGCCTGCTGCTCGAGATCGTCGGCACGTCGTGCGGAGTCGACGGGGACCTCGGACGATGTGATCTGGGTTGAGGCGTCGTTGGCGCGGTCGAGGCGGTCGGCTTCCGCGATCATGACCTGGGCCTCGGTGAAGTCGCGTTGGGATTGTGTTCGCTCGGTGTCTGCTGCGGTGACGGTGGGGCCGCCGGCCTGGTCGGTGCGCCACTCCTGCACGAGAGCCGCACGCGCGGCTTCAGCCACCGCCGGATCCGCCGGCTGCGCGCGGCCATGGTCATCGAAGGCGACGGCTGTCTCAACGCGGTAGTCCTGGTAGCCGACCGGATCGTTGGCGCGCTTCCACTCCTCGGCGACACTCAGCTCGAGCGCGGGGACGTCGCCGGCGACTGCCGCGCGGTAGTCCGCAATGAGCGCTCGTTCGGCTGAGGGATTGGCTTCGAGCGTGTCGCCGACGGGCATCGTGAGACGGTCCTCGTCGTGTCGGTGGTATCCATCAGGCGCCGCAGTGGAGGCCCACTGCTTCGCGAGGTCTAGCTCGGTCGGGGTGTCGCGTGCGATGCCCTGCAGCGTGGCGACGTCGACGCCGAAGCGCTCTTTCGCCTCCGACGCGATCAGTGCGCTGGCGGACGCGATCTGCGGGTCCGCGTCCTTCCACGCGGTCGCCGTCTCCGCGACACGGGCGACGTCGCGCACGCTCGCCTGATCCCACCACTGGGGATCGTTGACGACCGACACGGCCTGTCGCGCGGATGCCCGTTCGCCCTCGTAGCGGGCGGCGAGCTCGCGCGCCTCGATGGCGCTGCGCTGCTGCGCTTCGCGCATCGCGTCCTGGTACGCGCGGGCCAGCTTCTCGCCGAGCTGGATCGCGATGGTGAGCGCGATCCGCGCGGACGAGTTGATGGACTCTTCCACGCCTCCGTCGTCGCCAGCCATAGTGATGCCTCCCCTTCACTGGTGTCGGTCTAGCGGTCGTGTCCGTCGCGCTCGCGCGGCTCGGCGCCGCGCTGCGGAGCAGCGGTCGTGGTGACGTTCGGCTCGGCCTTGGTGAGTTTCGTCGGCACAGGAGTCCCGGTCGCGAAGCTCGCCTGTACCGTCGCGCGGGCGCGGCGGGTGTCCTCGGGCAGGGCGTCCCAGGCGTTCTTCTGGATCTGCGCGCTGTAGCCCTCGTGGACCGTCTTCAGCTGGTTCCGGATCGTCCCCGCGAGCTCGCGGGTACGGCGAGCGTCGCCGGCAGCCTTGTGGGCGTCCATGATCGCGCGCGTGGTTCGCACGATCTGGCGCAGCAGCATGGCCTCCTCGGCGGCCTTGTTCCGCTTCCCGGCGGTCGCGAGGATCAGCATCGTCGTGCCGGCCATCGACGGCATCCCCGCCGGCCGCGGCGTCGACTCATGCGCACGCAGATGCGCGGAGCGGGCAAGGGTCCGTGACGCTTCAGCGAGTGGCCCGGGTGTCGACTCGAGGCGCCGCGACCATGCGGCGTAGGCGCCGGATGCTTCGCGGGCTGCGTGTGCCCAGGTCGCGCGATCGGAGGGGTCCACTCGACTCAAATAGTCGTGCAGCCTCCCCATGTCCTCCGCGTAGGAGGAGTAGAGATCACTGGAGAGCTCGGTCGCTTCGCGGCCGGGCGCGACGGGCTCGTAGCGCCACGGGTTCTTCGCTGTCGCGCGCCACTCATCGACTGCCGTCTGCGCGGACTGCGGGGAGTCCGGCCAACCCTTCCGCAGCTCCGGGAGAGTGAGATCTCGGGCGAGCTTCCCGCCACCGTGCCACACCACCGGCGCACCCTTCTCGGGACGCAAGGCGACCGAGTAGCCGGCGACGACGTCGTCGCGGCCCGCCGCGTAGCGCGGGCGGATGAGCACGCCTGCCTGGCGCATCCGGCGTACGAACTCCGCCTCATCCGCTGACGCTGATGCCGACGAGCGGACCGCGCGCTCGAGTCGGTGAGCGTCGACCTCGACGGCGCCGCGGCGCTGCGCGGACTCGCGCGCGCCGGGCTGCACGCCGCGCTCCCCCAGCTCACGCTCGGGCGCGTGCAACGGTTCGAGCCCGTACTCCTTCTCGAGCTGACGGCTGACCCTCTGCGAGAGCGCCTTGTCGTAAGCGACGTGCGCCTTCGTCCCGTCGGCGCGCACCGCGGAGACAGCGATGTGGATGTGGTCGTTGCCGTTCTTCGACAGCCCGTGCCGCACGGCGATCCACCGGCAGTCGGCTTTCCCGGAGGACTCGCCGGCGAACCCCATCCGGTCCACGAAATCGGTCGCTATCCGTCCCCACTGCTCATCGGTGAGCTGCCCCTCCTCCGCACGCAGCGAGAGGGAGCAGTGCCAGACATCGGCGGCGACGCGCTTGCTGCCGATCTGCTCGCCGGAGTTCTTGTCGAACACCTTCTCCTGGCGGGTCACCTCGACGCCGAAGAAGTTCTTGTACTCGTTCAACTCCGCCGCGATCGCGGCGGCCTCGGCCCGATCGAGGACGCTCTCACCGTGCATCGCCATGATCGCCGGGTCCCCCGCGATCAAGTGCTGTTCGGTGTGCTCGTTCGCGCGCCCCTCCCCCGCGAGGTAGCGCACGAGACCGCCCATGTCCCCGCCGTACGTGACGTTCGGGATCACTGGCCGGCCAGTCGTCGCAGCGTCTCGTTCACCCGCGGCACCAATGCCCGGTACTCCGCCGCCACCTGCACTGCTTCCTCCGGGAAACGGCCCTCGGTGTTCGCGAAGCGAGCGAGCTGATTCATGTTGCTCGAAAGCCGTCCCATCAGAGTCCGCAGCTGCATCAGCTCCGAACCGACCGACTTCCACTCCACGTCCGAGCGCACCTGCGGATCGATCGCCGCCTCGAACATTAACCGCGGCACCGTCACATCAAGAACCTCGGCGCGAGCACGCAACATCGCATCCTCATCCGGGGACACCCGCACGACGTACTTCTTCTCCCGACGCTGCTCCGGCGGAACGTTCGGACGACGCTTCCGACCGAACAACCGGCTCGACTCCGTCATTACATCCCCGTCCTTCGGCCCAGCGCAGCGAACCCGCCAACTAGCGGGGACCATACGACTAGTATGCGCACCGGCCCAGCGCAGCGCCAGGCCGGCAAGCAACTTAGGACACCTATGTTGACAGCTTGCTCCTTCGATTGAGCCGATAACACTTCGATAACCGCAGGTGGTGGGCGCTCGATCCGCGCAGCAGGATCGGGGCATGACAGGCGCAGCGCGCTCCGTTAATCTGCGGGGCATGGCAGACAAGATGATCGACCCCGAATCCGCAGCAGCGTCCGCACGCGAGATCCTCGAGCGCTCGGTCGAGGTGCGTGTGAACGCCGTCCGGTCGTTGGTCGCCGCGACCAACGACGTCGACGCGGCCGAACAGCAGCTCAAGGACGCCCGCGACGCGCACGGCAAAGCATGGGACGCTGCGCTCGCCTCCGGATGGAGCGACAAGGATCTGCGCGCAACCGGCGCCCGCGCTCCGGGCAAGAGCGCTGCGCCGGCACGTGCGCGGCGCAGCTCCCGCATGACCGCTCCGGCGGAGCCGACGCCGGTCGAGAACGAACACCACGACTAGATCGCGGACGCCCCCTGACCACCTGTGCACAGTCCAGCTCTCTCCTCCGGGCTGGCCTGCACACAGGTGGACAGCGGGACCCCGACCGCACCACAGGCGCCCGGCAGGATGACGGAGTGAGCATGACCGAGGATAAGGATCAGCAGTTGCGCACCTGGGCGTTTGGAGACGACGCGCGATCCGCCGCCGTCGAACTCCTCATCCGCTCGGGCCTCGCGGACGAGACCGCCCCGTGGGTGCTGCACGATCGCGCGTGGGACACCTGGGCGATCGACTTCGACGTCCTGCTCGCCGCGGTGACAGCCGCCGCCACAGGCGCCACGGCGGCCGAAGTCTGGACCACGACAGCGCTCGACGCGCACCACTCCACCGCCGACCTCACCCCGTCATCACTGAGTGTGCTGCGCGTTGCTGCCGCACTCAGTAGCGGCGCCTCCCTCGAACTCAGGACGGCACTTATCGACCTCGACCACGACGCGGCCGAGCTGGTCCTGATTGCGATGGCGCACGCGGCCGGCTTCACCCGCGTCACCGTCACCGACGAACCCGAACGCGCCGTGCGGCCACCCCTCGCGGTCTGGCCCGAGTAGGGCGTCCATCGACGTCCCGGAGCGTCGCTAACTCGACTGCGGGCGCGCGGATCAGGTCGCCCTCGAACTCCGCGATCATCGCCAGCACGTCGAACAGCAGCCGCCCGATCGGGTCATTCGGGTCGTGCAGCGACCCGCCAATGTTCAATCGCACTCCCCTGCGCGTGAGCTCGTCCACGATGCCGCGAGCGTCTGTGATCGAGCGGGTGAGCCGGTCGAGCTTCGTCACGAACAGAGTCGAGCCGGCGTCGCACGCAGCTAGGACCTCGCGCAGCGCGGGCCGCACGCGGTTGCTGCCGGTGAGGCCGACGTCAACGTAGATCCGCTCCGCCGGCACACCGGCCGCGACCAGCGCGTCGCGCTGCGCCTGCGCGTCCTGCTTATCCGTCGAGACGCGGGCGCCTCCGACAAGCTCATGACGTCCGCCTACGACCACCAACCGGGCCTCACGCCGACCGCCCCTCGATGGACCTCGAGCTGATCGCGGTCAAGATCGCACTGAACCTCGCGTCATCGGCGGCCTTCATGCCGTAGAACGAAGGGTCACCGTAGGGGGCGAGCACGACCGATCCGCCCTCCTCGAGGACGACCTCGATCGCCCGCCGGATGAAGAACCGGTCGAGCAGCGGCGTCGGCCGGACGGACGCGACCCGCGACCACGGGAAGGTGACCCGCCGCGCATTCGCCTGCGACAGGATGCTCAGCCCGGTCTCGTCCAGATGAACGACCGGGTAGGACCCCATGCTGACGTCCGGGTCCAAGCCCCTCACCAGCAACCGCAGGTGCTGATGGTAGACGCACGCGAAACCCTCCCTCGAGGTCCCGGGATCAAGTTCCGCCACCCTCCGCGCGGATCGCCCGGCTGACGCCCTCGCCCAGAGGAAGAGCCCCACCGCCAAAACCACTAGAGCCCCATCGATGACAGCGACCACCGAATATGACCCGCTCCGGCTCAGAACGAAGAAGTGCTGCGCGACGACGGCACCGACCGCGAGCACGAGCGGAAACCAACGAACCCGGAGAGCAGGAATCGCAGAAACGGTCACGGCATTGGTCATTTGTTCCTCGCTTGTCGCCGAAGTAGCGCCGCAGTCTTCCAGTCCAGATGCGGCTCGCCTGCCTCCCGCAGGATGACACCGGTTCTCGAATCCACCGTAGGAACCGAGATGCGCCCGAACCCCAGGGTCGTGTAACCGGCTTCCTTCTCAGCGGTGACCCTGGATGTGCCGATCGCGAGACAGATCATTGACCAAGCGAGAGCGGCGAAGAACAGCACCAGCGGCACGAAAAGGGGCAGACGCGATCCCGGAGGAAGGACCGCGAACCCGATGACGAGCCAGATCCAGGCGATCGCCTGGGCGAGAGTTCCCCACCCGGTGTTGAGAACACGTGTACGCGCAGACCACCCGGGCAGCACTTCCACCCTCTCCGGCACCAGCGCAGGTTCCCTCTCCGCCCCCGACATCACGCGCCCTCCGTCGGCAGCGCCAGGGCGACGGCGCCAGCGGCGCGCGCATCAGCCCGCTGCACCGCCCGATAGACCGTCGAACGCGCGACCTTGAACTCCGCCGCGAGCTCGGCAACGGTGTAGTTCCCGGCACGATGCTCTGCGACCAGATGCGCCTCGATCTTCGGCGACAGCTTCGGC
>NZ_PSVX01000035.1:0-42983 GCF_002932695.1 Rathayibacter sp. AY1D2
GTCTCGAGCGACGGGCGCATGACGACCGCGCGCAGCTCGGCGATCGCCGCGGCGTCCTCCGCGGTGGCGGGGCGGAGCGACCAGTCGGCGTCGTCGGCCACGGTCAGCGGCCGCGGGGCTTGCGGGTGCGCCGCACCGCCGGCGCGGACGCCTTGGCGCGGGCCGGCTTCTTCTTGCCGCCGCCGGCCCTCTCCGCCTTCTCGCGCGCCTCCCGCGCCTTCGCCTTGGCGGCCTTCGCCCGCGACTCGACCTTCGGCGTCGCGGCGGTTCCGCGCGTGGTGTTCGCGCTGCGGCCGCGGACGACTCCGATGAAGTCCTCGACGTCGTCGCCCTTGTCGTCCGTCACCCAGGCGAGGCGGACGGAGGAGGGAGCGACGCCGGTCACCGGCACTGCGGTCACGTCCTTGCGGCTGTGCACGCGCGCCACCGACTGCGGCACGATCAGAACGCCCACGCCGGCCGCGACCTGCTCGACCGCGTCGTCGAGGCCGGCCATGCGCGGCAGCGGGCGCCGCGAGCCGTCCGCGATCTCCTCGGCGACCGCGGCCCACTCCGGCACGTCCTCCGGGTCCTGGAGGAGGTGCTCGCCGGCCAGCTCCGCGACGTCGAGCTCCTCCGCGGCGGCCAGGACGTGCTCGCGGCCGACGACGGCGACGGGCTGCTCGTCGTAGAGGTGGATGGAGCTGAGGGCGGAGGAGGAGACGTCGCCGCGGACGAACGACAGCTGCGCGCGGCCGTCGAGCAGCGCCTGCTCCTGATCGCGCTCGGCGACGACGGTGATGCGCAGCGGGAGATCGGAGCGGCGCTGGCCCCAGACGCGGGTCCACTTGGTGGGGGTGACGCCGGGCACGAGGGCGACGGCGAGCACGGGGCCGGCGGGGACGGCGTCCTCGGCGTCGGAGTCGGCGTCGTCGGAGTCGGCGTCGTCGACATCGCTGTCCCCGGCGTCGCTGTCCTCGGAGTCGAGGTCGTCGGAGTCGCCGTCCTCGGAGGCGCCGTCCGTGTCGTCCGACTCGGTTCCGGCTCCGGCGCCGACCGCACCCGATCCGGCCGACGCGTCGTCCGCCGTCGCGTCCGCCCCGCCCTCCGGACGCCCCTCCGCCTCGGGAGCGGCCTGCGGGTCGACGGTCTCGGGCTGCTCGCTCATCCCCTCAGGGTAGGTGGTCCGCGCCGCGCCGGTAGGGTTGCCGCATGGCCAAGGCGACACAGACGATGAAGGCTGCGACCGCGGCGAAGAAGCTGCAGGTCTACCTGCCCGCGACCCCGGAGGAGTTCCAGGAGTCGGCGATCACGCGCGAGCAGTACGACGAGCTCGCCGCGAACCCGCCCGCCTGGCTCGTGCAGCTGCGCGAGGAGGGGCCGCACCCCCGCTCCGTCATCGCCTCCCGGCTGAACGTCTCCATCTCGGGGCTCGCCCGCGGCGGCGTCACCGAGGCGCTGACCACTCCCGAGATCCAGGCCCTGCTCGACGAGGTCCCCGAGTGGCTGCGCGTCGAGCAGAACCGCTACGCGGAGGTCCGCCGCGAGCAGGCCCGCATCAAGTCCGAGCGCGCCGCCAAGGCCGCCGACTGATCGCTCTCCCGCCTGCAGGACCCCGATCCGGCGCGGGCGACGTGGCCTGCGGACCGGAGCGGGATCCCGCCAAGGGGAGCCGCGCGGCTACTGGTTCGAGAACGCGGCGTCGAACGACGCGGTCGGGGTCCTCCAGAGCAGCGAGCGGATGAAGCCGACGGCCTCCTTCGCGCCGTGGAGGCGGTCCATCCCGGCGTCCTCCCACTCGATGGAGATCGGGCCGGAGTAGCCGATCGACTCCAGCGCCCGGAACGCGTCCTCCCACGGGACGTCGCCGTGCCCCGTCGAGACGAAGTCCCAGCCGCGGCGCGGGTCGCCCCACGGCAGGTGCGAGCCGAGCACGCCGGCGCGGCCGTTCTTCGGGCGCAGGCGGGTGTCCTTGCAGTCGACGTGGTAGATCCGGTCCTTGAAGTCGACGATGAAGCCGACCGGGTCGATGTCCTGCCACATCATGTGCGACGGATCCCAGTTGAAGCCGAAGGCCGGGCGGTGCCCGATCGCCTCGAGGGTGCGCACGCTCGACCAGTAGTCGTAGGCGATCTCGGACGGGTGCACCTCGTGCGCGTAGACCACGCCGTTCGCGTCGAACTCGTCGAGGATCGGGTTCCAGCGCGTCGCGAAGTCCTCGTACCCCTCGTCGATGACGGAGGCCGGCACCGGCGGGAACTGCGCCACGTAGGGCCAGATCTTCGAGCCGGTGAAGCCGACGACCACGTTCACACCGAGCTTGCGGGCGACCCGCGCCGAGCGCTTCATGTCCTCGGCGGCGCGCTGCCGCACCCCCTCCGCGTCGCCGTCGCCCCAGGTGTAGTCGCGCACGAGTGCCTTGTGGCGGAAGTCGATCGGGTCGTCGCAGACGGCCTGGCCGGTGAGGTGGTTCGAGATGGCGAAGACCTCGAGGCCGTAGCGGTCGAGGATCTCCAGGCGCGAGGCGGCGTAGGCGTCGTCCTCGTCCGCGCGCTTGAGGTCGAGGTGGTCGCCCGAGGCCGCGATCTCGAGTCCGTCGTAGCCCCACTCGGCGGCGAGGCGGGCGACCTCCTCGAAGGGCAGGTCGGCCCACTGCCCGGTGAACAGCGTCACGGGGTGGGTGGCGGGGTAGGTCTTCTGGTCGCTCATGCGGCGATCTCCGTCCGGTCGTCGGCGGCGGGCACGGTCACCCAGGCGCCTGTCTCGGCCGCGTCGAGCACGGCCTCGGTGATGCGCGCCGCGCGGAGGCCGTCGGCGAAGGTCGGCAGACCCTCCACGTCGGTGCCCGCCACGGCGGCGTAGGTGTCGCGGGCGAACGCTGTGAAGGCGTCCTGGTAGCCCATCGGATGACCGCTCGGCACGATCGAGAGCCGGGCCGCATCGGGCGCGAGGATCGAGGCGTCGCGCGGCACCAGGAGGGCGCTGTCGCGCCGGCCGACCCACAGCGTCTCGGGGAGCTCCTGCTCGAAGCGCAGCGACTCCTCCAGCCCGGACACCTCGAGCACCAGCTCGTTGCGGTGGCCCGCGGTGACCTGCGAGACGAGGAGCGTGCCGACGGCGCCGCCCTCGAGCCGGACGATCAGGCCGGCCACGTCCTCGGTGCTCACCGGGCGGCCGCCGCGCTCGGCGTGGACGGTGCTCGTGATCGCGGCGAGCGAGTCGATCCGGTCGCCGGTGACGAACTCCAGCAGGTCGACCAGGTGCGAGCCGATGTCGCCGAAGGCGCGCGAGCGGCCGCCGGCGGCCGGGTCGACGCGCCAGTTGTCGTCGGAGGCGCCCAGCAGCCAGTCCTGGAGGTAGCTCCCGCGGACCGTGACCAGACGGCCGGTCTCGCCGGAGGCGACGCGGGCACGGGCCTCGCGCACCATCGGGTGGAAGCGGTAGGCGAACGGGACGGTCGCCACCACGCCGGCGGAGGACGCAGCCGCAGCGAGCGACTCCGCCTCCCGCAGCGTCGCGGCGAGCGGCTTCTCGCAGACCACGTGCTTGCCCGCTTCGATCGCCGCGAGCGCGAGTGCGGCGTGCGTGGCGTTCGGGGTGCAGACGTGCACGAGGTCGATGCTCTCGTCCTCGATCAGGGCCCGGGCGTCCGGGTAGGCGCGCTCGACGCCGAGCTCGGCCGCCGCCCGCGCGCCCTTCTCCGGGGTGGAGGAGGCGACTCCGGCGAGCACCGCTCCGGCGCTGCGGGCCGCGCGGCTGTGCACGGCCGCCATGAAGCCGCCGCCGAGCACGCCGACGCGCAGGGGCGCGGGCATCAGGAGAGGGTCGCTTCGGTCGGGTCCCAGCTCTCGGGCAGTGCGGGGCAGGGCGTCACGGAGCTCGTGACGAGGACCTTCTCGCCGGTCTCGGCGGCCTCGAGGAGCGAGAGCATCACGTCGGTGACGTGGTACGCGAGGTCTCCGGAGGCGGCCTCGGGGCGGTCGGCCCGGATCGCGCGGGCGAGCTCGAGCACGCCGGTGCCGCGGGAGGCGGTCGAGCCGGTCGCCGCGATGACCTCCGGCTCGGCGGACCCGCGGCGGTGCAGGGTGATCTCTCCGTCGTGCTGGTTCGGGTCGGGGAGGACGAGGGTGCCCTCGGAGCCGTTGATCTCGACGAAGCCGGTGCGCGGCAGGCTCGACTCGAAGCTCCACACCCCCTGGGCCGAGGCCCCGGACTCGAAGCGGAGCAGCCCGCCGATGTGCGTCGGGATGGTCACCGGGAACTCGGTGCCCTCCTTCGGGCCGGAGCCCACCACGCGGGTGGCGCGGGCCTGGGACGAGACGGCGGTGACGCTCTCGACGGGGCCGAGGTTCTGCACGAGCGTGGTGATGTAGTACGGGCCCATGTCCAGCAGCGGTCCGCCGCCCTCGGCGAAGAAGAACTCCGGGTTCGGGTGCCACGACTCGGGGCCGGGGCCCTGAAAGAGGGTGAGGGCGGAGAGCGGCGTGCCGATTGCTCCGCTCTCGATCACGCGCTGCGCCGTCTGGAGGCCCGCGCCCAGGAAGGTGTCGGGAGCGGTCGCGACGCGCAGCCCCTTGTCCTTCGCCAGCGCGAGCAGCTCGATCCCGCTGTCGCGGTCGAGCGAGAAGGGCTTCTCGGTCCACACGTGCTTGCCCGCCTCGACCGCGCGACGCGCGACCTCGACGTGCGCGGCCGGGATCGTGAGGTTCACGACGATCTCGATGCCCTCGTGCGCGAGGAGCTCCTCGACGGTGCCGGAGGCGGGGACGCCGAAGGCCTCGGCCTGGGTCCTCGCTCGCTCGAGGTCGATGTCGGCGACGAAGAGCACCTCGAGGTCGGGGAAGACGGTGAGGTTGGTCAGGTACTGGGTGCTGATGTTGCCGGCGCCGATGACGCCGACGCCCACGCGGCCGGTGCCGCTCATGCGCCGAGCCCCGAGACGTAGCGGTGGGCCGACTCCAGGCCCTCGAAGATGTCGCCGGCGTAGGCGTCGAACTCCAGCACGGGCAGGGCCTGCGGAGCGGCGGCGAGGATCGCCGGGACGTCCATCGCGCCCTCGCCCGCGGGCAGCTGCTCCTGGGTGTCGGCCGAGATCGGGCCGTCCTTCACGTGCAGGAAGCGCACCTGGTCGCCGAGGCGTCCGAGCACCTCGACCGGGTCGTCGCCGCCGACGGCCGCCCAGTAGGTGTCGAGCTCGAGGACCATGCGCGGGTCGAGCAGGCCCGCGAGGTGCTCGAAGGCGCTGCGGCCGTCGACGCGGTTCTCGAACTCGAAGGCGTGGTTGTGGTAGCCGAGCACCAGGCCGCGGGCGGTGGCGGAGTCGACCAGCGCGTTCAGCTCGTCGGCGATGCGGGCGACGTCGTCCGCGGTGGTCCAGCGGGTCGGGTCGACGAAGGGGTCGATCACGGTCTCGACGCCGAGCGAGGCGGCCGTGTCGAGGATCTCGTCGACGGTGGCGTCGCCCTGCGGGCCGAGGAGGCGCGCGTGGGCGCTGGGAGCGCGCAGTCCGCTGGCCGGGAGCGCCGCGCGGTAGGCGTCGGCCAGGTCGACGAACCCGAAGAGCTCGACCGTGGTGAAGCCGATCGCCGCGAGGCGGTCGAGGGTGGCGGGCAGATCGGCCGCGAGCGGCTCGCGCACCGAGTACAGCTGGACAGAGAGGTCTGGGGGTGTGGCCACCGGTGGGGCTCCTGATCGCATCGGAAGGTGTGCCTCGAACCCTACGCGGACTTTTGCTCACGGACAAGCAAAACTAGCCCTGCGCGCCCGCCAAGTCGGGCGCCCGCCGCACAGAAGCACGGGCGCTGTGGTTGACTCTGGCCATGTCCCCGCGCCGCCGCATCACCGTCAGCGCGGTCGGCGAGCTGCTGCTCCTGCTGGCCGACGGGGCGCCCCGGACGCGGGCCGACGTGGTCGCCGAGACGGGCCTGCCGCGCGCGGCCGTCTCCGCCCAGCTCGACGTCCTCACCGCCTCCGGCCTGGTCGCCCGGCAGGACGACGCCCCCTCCTCCGGAGGCCGCCCCGCCGCCCGCGTGGCCTTCGACCCCCGGGCGCGCAGCCTCCTCGCCGTCGACCTGGGCGCCGCGCACGCCGTCGTCGCCCTGACCGACCTCGACGGCACGGTCCTCGCCCGCCGCCGCGAGAGCATCGCCATCGCCGACGGCCCCCTCGCCGTCCTCGGCCACGCCCTCGACGTCGCCGCGGCCCTGCTCGGCCGGACTCCGGCGGCGGGCCCGCTCGCGGGAGTCGGCGTCGGCGTTCCCGGACCCGTCGAGCACGCGACGGGCCGCCCGGTGAAGCCGCCGATCATGCCCGGCTGGGACCGCTTCGACATCCCGGAGTTCGTCGGCCGCCGCCTCCCCGTGCCCGTCCTCGTCGACAACGACGTGAACCTGCTGGCGCTCGGCGAGCACGCCGACCACTACGCCGACGTCGACGACCTCCTCTACGTGAAGGTCTCCACCGGCATCGGAGCCGGGATCGTCAGCGGCGGCGCCCTGCAGCGCGGAGCCCTCGGAGCGGCGGGAGACCTGGGCCACGTGCAGGTCCCCGGCGACCGCGGCGAGGCCGACCTCGAGGCGATCGCGAGCGGCTCGGCGATCGCCCGCCGCCTGACCGAGTCCGGGATCGACGCCGCCAGCACCTCCGACGTCGTCACCCTGCTGACCGGCGGGGACCCCACCACCGTCGAGCTCACGCGCGCCGCGGGCCGCGACATCGGCGAGGTGCTCGCCACCTGCGTGAACCTCCTGAACCCGTCCGTCATCGTCGTCGGCGGCAGCATCGCCCAGGCCAGCCACGAGGTCCTCGCCGGGGTCCGCGAGGTCGTCTACCGCCGCTCCCTCCCCCTGGCGACCCGCGCGCTCGACATCGTGCAGGCCGCGGCCCAGGGCGGAGGCGTCCGCGGTGCCGCCCTGATGGTCCGGCGCCACCTCCTCTCCCCCGCGCACGTCGACGCCTTCCTCGACGCCTGAGCCGCCGGCGCGAGCCGTCGCGCCCCGGTGAGACGCCGCGGGTCGGCGTGCCGATTCGACCGGGCGCCGCAGGGGGCAGAGAATGAATCGGTGCCCGACCTGCAGCTCTCCTTCCCCTGGGAGACGCAGCCCGTCTTCACGGACGCCGAGCCCCCGCACCTCCGGAGGGTCGTCGCCGACTCCTCGGACCGCGTCGCCTGGCTCCGCGCCCGCTCGCGCGGCATCACGGCGACCGACGTCGCCCGCCTCTCCTCCCCCGCCGCGATCGGCAAGGCAGCGCTCGACAAGCTCTACGGCACCGGCTTCGGCGGCAACTCCTTCACCGACCACGGCCGCGCCCGCGAGCCCGAGATCGCCGCCTGGGTGCGGAGCGAGCACGCGATCGAGCCCAGCAGCACCCTCTTCCACGCGAGCCAGGAGCGGCGCCACCTCGCCACGCCCGACGGCATCGGCCTCCGCGAGGACGGCCGGCTCGAGCTCTGCGAGATCAAGACCACGACGAAGCCGTGGCGGAGCATCCCGCGCCACTACCTGCGGCAGGTCTTCTGGCAGCAGTACGTCCTCGGCGCCGAGCGCACGCTCGTCGTCTGGGAGCAGCACCGCGACTTCGTGCCGATCGAGGGCGAGCCGAACTCCCGCTGGGTCGACCGCGACGAGGACGAGATCCACATCCTCGTCCGCCTGGCGGGGATGCTGATGGCCGAGCTGCACGAGCGGACGCGCGCCCGGTGACGGTCCTCCTCCTGCACGGCCTGGGCGGCGACCGCTCCCAGCCGCTGGGGCTGCTGCGCTCCGCCCTCCCCGCCGGCAGCGAGGTCATCGCTCCGGACGTCCGCGCCCACGGCGCCTCCGAGCTGCTCGGCGCGCCCGGCGACTTCGCCCTCGAGGCGCTCGCCGACGAGGTGACGGAGGAGGTCGTGCGCGCCGGAGCCGCGCACAAGCCGCTCACGGTGCTCGGCATCTCGATGGGCGCGGCGATCGCCCTGCGCCTCGCGGTCAGACGCGTGCTGCCGATCGACCGCGCCGTCTTCGTGCGTCCCGCCTTCACCGCCGAGCCGCTGCCCGAGAACCTCACCGTGTTCCCCGTCATCGCGCAGCTGCTGCACGACCACGGCGCGAAGCGCGGCGAGCGGATGTTCCGCGCCTCGGGCCTGTTCGCGCGCGCCGCCGAGGTGTCCCCCGCGTCGGCGGAGGCGCTGACGCTGCAGTTCCGCTCCCCGCGCGCGGCCGAGCGCGCCGTCCGGCTCGCCCAGATCCCGCGGAACGCCGCCTACCGAGACTCCGGAGAGCTGGGCGAGGTCATCGCGCGCACACTGGTGATCGCGGCCGAGCGCGACCCCGTGCACCCGGTCGAGGTCGCGGAGGCGTGGGCTAGGGCTCTTCCGGATGCGGACTGCGAGCGGGTGCCGTCGCGGGACGAGGGCTTCGCCGCTCAGCAGGACCGGATCCGCGGGCACGTCCGCGGCTGGCTCGCTCACCGCTGAGGTCCTCGAGCGCGAGCACCAGGCCGACGAACGCGAGCCAGAGCACTGCGATCGCCGTCGCCACGAACTCGAGCGTGCCGCCGAGCCGCAGCCACACGCGCAGGAGCGACAGGATCCCGCCCGTCCCGGCGACGACCGCCACCGAGATCCCGGCGGCGAGCGAGAGCCGCGCGACCGCAGGGCGCCCCCGCACGGTCGCCAGCTGGAGCATCGCGGCGCAGGCGGCCCCGAAGCCGAGGACGGCGGCCGAGGTGTGGATGAGGTCCTGCCAGCGGAAGGCCGGCCCGACCGGCAGCGGGCAGCCCGCCGTGCAGGTCACCTGCGAGGCGAGCGCGAAGCAGGCGGCCGCCAGGAGGATCGCGCCCGCCGGGCGGAGGGCGGGGAGCAGGCGGGCGCGCACCGGCCAGGCGCCCGCGGCGATCAGCGCGCCGCCGGCCGCCACGAGCAGAAGAGCGGCCTCGAAGGCGCCCGCCGTCGGCAGGTCCGGCGCGCCCATCTCGCTGACGTAGACCCAGCGGCTGGTGCCGATGCTGATCCGGGCGGCCAGGAGGACCACGAGCCCGGCCAGGACAAGGAGGGCACCGCCGACTAGCAGGGTACGTCGGCGTCGCATCCCCTCATCGTGCCAGACCGGGCGCCCGCGGCTCCGCGCGCCAATCTTCTCCCGAGGGTGACACCCCCGTAACAGCGCCGACTCATTGCCTCGATTGACTGGTCGCGGCGTCGGATGCGGGGATCGGGGGCGACGTCCTCGGCACGCTCCACCCGCACGCCTCAGCGACAGGAAAGGCGACGATGCACACCAGCGCGCTCGGGCACGGCCTCGCGATCGGCGAGATCCCGGAGGAGGTCGTCCTCCCCGACACGATGACGGCGGCGGTGATCGACGCGCCGGGCGACGCCTCCGCCCTGCACCTGGCGACCGTGCCGACACCCTCCGCCATCAACGCCGAGTTCACCGTGAAGGTGGTCGCGGCCGGCGTGAACCCGCTCGACGCGAAGACGCGCGCGGGCCAGGGGGTCGCCTCGCAGATCGCCTCCTACCCGGCGGTCCTCGGCCACGACTTCTCGGGCGTCGTCGTCTCGAGCCCCTACCCGGCGCATCCGCTGCGGCCGGGCGACGAGGTCTACGGCTTCGTCATGGTGCCGCGCTACTCGGGCTCCTACGCGGAGTACGTCAGCGTGCCGAGCGTCTCCATCGCGCGGAAGCCGTCGACGCTCTCCCACGTCGAAGCGGCCGGCGTCCCGCTCGCGGCGCTCACCGCCTGGGGCATGGTCGTCGAGCTCGCCAAGGCGCACGAGGGTCAGCGGATCCTCATCCACGCCGGGTCGGGCGGAGTCGGCCACTTCGCGGTGCAGTTCGCCGCCTACTTCGGCGCCTCGGTGATCGCGACCGGCTCGACCCGCAACCTGCAGTGGCTGCACGAGCTCGGCGCCGCGCAGGTGATCGACCACACCGCCGAGCGCTTCGACGAGCTGCTGTCCGGCGTCGACGTGGTCATCGATCTGGTCGGCAACGTCCACGACGACACGGGCTCGCGCTCGCTGAGGGTCCTCCGCCCCGGGGGCCTGATCGTGAACGCGCCCACCGGGAGCTGGCCCGGGTTCTTCGAGGAGGCGGCCGCTGCGGGCGTCCGCGCCTCCACCTACCGCGTCGCTCCCGACGGGGCGACCCTCGGCGTGGTCTCGCGCCTTCTCGAGTCGGGCGACGTCCGCGTCTTCATCGACGGCATCTTCCCCCTCGCCCGCGCCTGCGAGGCGCACGAGCAGCTCGAGACGGGCCACACCCGCGGCAAGATCGTCCTCACCGTCTCCGAGGGCTGACCTCGGCGAGAGGCCACTCGGATACGCCACGCGGAGCGGATCGCGTACTCGGGTGGCGTCTCGCGGGGAGGGTCAGGCGAGAGAGCGCTCGAGGACGAAGTCGTCCTCCCAGCGGTCGCCGACGAGGAAGCGCTTGCGGCCGACGACCGCGAAGCCGTGCTTGGAGTAGAACCGCTGAGCACGCGCGTTCTCCTCGTTGACGCCGAGCCAGACGCCCGCGGCACCGTGATCCAGCGCCTCCTCGAGGGTCGCGGCCATCAGCGCGGCCGCCGCTCCGGAGCCGTGCCGGCCGGGCAGGAGGTAGAACTTGCTGAGCTCGACGGTCGGACGCAGCCGGATCGCCGCGACGACGTCGGCGTCGGCGGGCTCTCCGCGCACGAGCATCGCGTAGCCGGTCAGCGCGCCGGAGTCGTCGTCGACCAGGAGCGAGCGGAGCGGATCGGCGAGGTGGTCGCGGAAGCGCTCGACCGAGAGCACGGTGCGCACGAACTCGGCCTTCGCCTCCGCGGTGGTGTGCGGCGGGCAGGCCAGCGGGAAGGTCGCGGCGGCCAGCTCGGCAAGGGCCTCGGCATCGGCGGCAGACGCGCGGCGGACGGTCACGGGAGGCGCGGCGGAGCGGAGCGGCGGATCACCGGTCCAGTATGCCGGGACGACGAAGGAGGGGGCCCGCCGAAGCGGACCCCCTCCTCACGTCAGTGCGTGCCCGGCTCAGGCCAGGACGTTGACGTCCAGCGGGATGCCGGGGCCGAAGGTCGTCGAGACGGCGGCCTTCTGGATGTAGCGGCCCTTCGAGGAGGACGGCTTGAGGCGGAGGATCTCGTCGAGCGCGGTCTTGAAGTTCTCCTGGAGCTGCTCCTCGGAGAACGCGGCCTTGCCCACGACGAGGTGCACGTTGGCGTGCTTGTCGACGCGGAACTCGATCTTTCCGCCCTTGATCTCGGTCACGGCCTTCGCCACGTCCGGGGTCACGGTGCCGGTCTTCGGGTTGGGCATGAGGCCGCGGGGGCCGAGCACCTTTCCGAGACGGCCGACCTGGCCCATGAGCTCCGGGGTCGAGACGGCGGAGTCGAACGAGGTGTACCCGCCCGCGACCTTCTCGATGAGCTCGGCGCCGCCGACCTCGTCGGCACCGGCGGCCAGCGCGGCCTCGGCGGCCGGACCGGTCGCGAACACGATGACGCGGGCGGTCTTGCCCGTGCCGTGGGGCAGGATGACCGTGCCGCGGACCATCTGGTCGGCCTTGCGCGGGTCGACACCGAGCTTGAGGGCGACCTCGACGGTGCTGTTGAACTTGGCGGAACCGGTCTCGCGGGCGAGCGCGACGGCCTCGTCGGCCGTGTAGAACTTGCCCTCTTCGAGCTTGGCCGCGGCGGCCCGGTAGGCCTTCGACTTCTGTGCCATGTTGTTTCTCCTTGAAACGAGAATGTGGTTCTAGAGCCTGGCGGGCTCTCCCACGGGGGTGATGGAGTTCTAGTGGTGCCGCGATCGCGGCCGTGACTGCTGCTCGCGGGAGGCGGAGAGGTCGTGCGGAGGCGTTTCCGGACCGGGCGTGCGACCCCGCTGAGGGGCCGCCGTCGGGTTCTCGAGGCTTCCGCGGTGGGTCCGCGCCGGTGGGCGCGTCGCTCCCGCCGTCGAGCAGTGCGTCGCGCTACTCGACCGTGATGCCCATCGAGCGGGCGGTGCCGGCGATGATCTTCGCGGCGGCGTCGATGTCGTTGGCGTTCAGGTCGACCTGCTTCGCCTCGGCGATCTCGCGGACCTGCGCCTGGGTGAGCTTCGCGACCTTCACGGTGTGCGGGGTCGAGGAGCCCTTGGCGACGCCGGCGGCCTTCTTGATGAGCTCCGCCGCGGGCGGGGTCTTCAGCACGAAGGTGAACGAGCGGTCCTCGTAGACGGTGATCTCGACGGGGATGACGTTGCCGCGCTGCGACTCGGTCTGCGCGTTGTACGCCTTGCAGAACTCCATGATGTTGACGCCGTGCTGACCGAGCGCCGGACCGATCGGGGGCGCGGGGTTGGCCGCGCCGGCCTTGATCTGGAGCTTGATCAGGCCGGTGACCTTCTTCTTGGGGGCCATTCTGATTCCTTTTCTCAGGGTTCGAGCGGTCGGGGGCTCCCGGCCGCTCTCCCGCGCATCCGACGGTGCCGGATCGCGGTGGAGGAGGGTCGTCCGGCGCGCACAGAGGCGTGCGCCGACACGAAAACCCGTACGAGCTTACACGAGCGGGGCCACCCCCGACAGGGCGGAGGAGGGGCCGACGCCCGGGGGCGCGTGGGGCGGTGCCGGAGGGGGCGCCGCCCGGAACGGCGAACGCCCCCTCCGACGTGCGGAGGGGGCGTTCACGCGGCGCGGAGGCGACGCGTCAGAGCTTGGTGACCTGGTCGAACGACAGCTCGACCGGGGTCTCGCGCTCGAAGAGCGAGACGAGCACGGTGAGCTTGCCGCTCTCGGGCTTGATCTCGCTGATCGAGCCGGGAAGACCCGCGAACGAGCCCTCCTTGATGGTGATGGTCTCGCCGATCTCGAAGTCGACCTCGGCGGGCAGCACGCGCTGGGCCTGCTTCTGGCCCTTCGCGCCGGAGGTCTTCGAGGGGGCGACGTCCTTGATCTCGACGAGGCTCTTCAGCATCGTGAAGGCCTCCTCGAAGCGCAGCGGGGTCGGGTTGTGGGCGTTGCCCACGAAGCCGGTGACGCCCGGCGTGTGGCGGACGACCGACCACGAGTCCTCGTTGAGGTCCATGCGCACCAGCACGTAGCCGGGGATGCGCACGCGGGTGACCATCTTGCGCTGGCCGTTCTTGATCTCGACCACGTCCTCCATCGGGACCTGGACCTCGAAGATGTAGTCCTCGGCCTCGAGCGAGACCTTGCGGTTCTCGATGTTGGACTTCACGCGCTTCTCGAAGCCGGCGTAGGAGTGGATGACGTACCACTTGCCCGGCTTGCCGCGCAGCTCGGTGCGGAAGGCCTCGTACGGGTCGATGTCGGCGAGGTCCTCACCGGCGGCCTCGGCGTCCTCGGCGGCGACCTCGGCCTCGTCCTCGACGGCCTCGAGGGCCGCTTCGGCCTCCTCGACGGTGTCGATGTGCGCGGCCTCGTCGACCGCGGAGTCGGCCTCGGGGTCGTCGACGGAGCCGATGGCGTCCAGCGCTGCCTCGAGGTCGGAGGCGAGGTCGTCCTCGGACTCGTTCTCGTCGATGATGCTCAGCGCACCCTGCTCGGCGGGCTCGACGGCGTCCTCAGCCTGCGACTGGACGTCGCCCTCCTGCTCCTCCTCGACCTCCGACGACTGCTCGGCAGCCGTCGCCCAGTCGACGTCGTCGCGGTTTCTGTCAGACACTCGTCACAACTCTCTCTCGATCGATCGGTCGCGCCCCTCAGGGCGCGTCCCGCTGTCGCCGGCACCCTCCGCTCGCGCGGCCCGGATGCTCTCGGGTCAGGCGGCGGGTGTGCCGAACACGTACGTCACGGCCAGGGCGAACACCCAGTCGAGGAAGGACACCAGCGCCATCATGATGACGACGAAGATCAGCACGACCACGACGTAATTGCCCAGCTCCTTGCGGGTGGGCGTCACGACCTTCTTCAGCTCGGCGATGACCTGCCGGATGAAGAGGGCGATGCGCGCGAACGGGTTGCGCCGCGCGGCTCGCTGCTGATTGGCGATCGCGACGACGTCCTCGCTCGGCTCGTCGACTGCTTTCCCGGCCACCTGCACGCACCTTTCCCGCACCGGAACCTCCGGTGTGGCCGACCGCCCGTCATGGGCGGCCCTGGACCGATGACCGCAGCGTCGCGGGGACCGCGTGCGACGGGCATCGATGTGCAGGGCGGACAGGGCTCGAACCTGCAACCTGCGGTTTTGGAGACCGCTGCTCTACCAATTGAGCCACCGCCCTATGGATGCCGTTGCGAGCATCCGAGGAGGAGACCGACCCGCCGCCCCACCGCCACGACCCTCGCGGGCGCTGTGGATGAGGGCAGAGATCGACTACCTCGGACGAGTGTACGTGGACCCGCAGGGCGTGTCCAGCCGAGCGGCGGGGGGCCTCGGAGCCCCGTGCGCGCGCAGGATACGCTGGCCGTCGTGTCCTCCACCACGCGCATCTCCGCCCGCATCGCCGCCATCGCCGAGTCCGCCACTCTGAAGGTCGACGCCAAGGCGAAGGCCCTCCAGGCCCAGGGCCGCCCGGTCGTGTCCTACGCCGCCGGCGAGCCCGACTTCCTCACTCCCGAGCACATCGTCGAGGCCGCCTCGGCCGCCGTGCTCGACCCGGGGAACTACCGCTACACCCCCGCGGCGGGCCTCCCCGACCTCCGCGCGGCCATCGCGGAGAAGACGGCGCGCGACTCCGGATGGGCCGTCGACCCCTCGCAGGTCGTGGTCACCAACGGCGGCAAGCAGGCCGTCTACCAGGCCTTCCAGACCCTCCTCGACGACGGCGACGAGGTGCTGGTGCCGACCCCGTACTGGACCACCTACCCCGAGGCGATCAAGCTCGCCGGCGGCGTGCAGGTGGACGTGTTCGCGGGCGCCGACCAGGGCTACCTGGTCACGGTCGAGCAGCTGGAGGCCGCGCGCACCGAGCGCACCAAGGTGCTCCTGTTCGTCTCCCCCTCCAACCCCACCGGCGCCGTCTACTCGGCCGAGCAGACCCGCGAGATCGGCGAGTGGGCCGAGGAGCACGGCCTCTGGATCATCGCCGACGAGATCTACCAGAACCTCGTCTACTCCACCGGCGACCAGGACGACGCGAGCCCGCTCGAGCACGCGACCTCGATCGTCGAGGCGGTGCCGGCCCTGCGCGACCGGACGATCCTCGTCAACGGCGTCGCGAAGACCTACGCGATGACCGGCTGGCGCGTCGGATGGATGGTCGGCCCGGCCGACGCGATCAAGGGCGCCTCGAACCTGCAGTCGCACCTCTCGAGCAACGTCTCGAACATCTCGCAGCGCGCCGCGATCGCCGCCCTCACCGGCCCGCAGGAGCCGGCCGAGGAGATGCGCCTGGCCTTCGACCGCCGCCGCCGCACCATCGTCGCCGAGCTGAACGCGATCGACGGGATCGAGTGCCCCACCCCCGGCGGCGCGTTCTACGTCTACCCCGACGTGAACGGGCTCCTGAACCGCGAGTGGAACGGCACCACCCCGACGACCTCCCTCGAGCTCGCCGACCTCATCCTCGAGCAGGCCGAGGTCGCCACCGTCCCCGGCGAGGCCTTCGGACCGAGCGGCTACCTCCGCCTGTCCTACGCCCTCGGCGACGACGCGCTCCTCGAGGGCGTGCGCCGCCTGCAGCGGCTCTTCGGCACCGATTAGCCCTCCTCCTGCGTCGTCGATCGGCCGCGATCGGCTCGACGACGGGGGTGCGTCGCAGAGAGCGGGATGCGCAGCGCGGATGACGATCCGCCGACACGCGGATCGCCGATCGCCGCTCGACCGTGCCGCACGGTGACGGCGGGTACTGCGACGCGCCTGTCCGACAGGTGAGGGGTGCCTGGCATCTCGGGGCGGGGAGGGCAAGAGGGAGGCGGAAATCGGGGATCACTGTCGCCGGAGGGGTGCGACAGGGCACGCTGTGACGATGAGCGAAGACCACGCCGTCCGAGTCCGCGACCTGCGGAAGGACTACGGGGGCGCTCCGGCGGTCGCGGGAGTCTCCTTCGGCATCCACCGGGGCGAGACCTTCGCGCTCCTCGGCCCCAACGGCGCCGGCAAGTCGACGACCATCGAGATCCTCGAGGGCTACCGCGACCGCTCCGGCGGCGAGGTGTCGGTGCTCGGGGTCGACCCGCGCCACGGCGACCTGGCATGGAAGGCGCGTCTGGGGATCGTCCTGCAGTCCAGCGGCGAGTCCGGCAACGCGACGGTCCGCGAGCAGATCGCGCACTTCGCCAGCCTCTATCCGCGACCGCGCGACGTCGACGAGACCATCGAGGCCGTCGGGCTGACGTCCAAGGCCCGCTCGCGCATCGGACGCCTCTCGGGCGGCCAGCGCCGCCGCGTCGACGTCGCCCTCGGCATCATCGGCCGCCCCGAGCTGGTGTTCCTCGACGAGCCCACCACGGGCTTCGACCCCGAGGCCCGCCACTCCTTCTGGGACCTGATCGCCCTGCTCAAGAGCGAGGGCACGACCATCCTGCTCACCACCCACTACCTCGACGAGGCCGCCCGCCTCGGCGACCGCGCCGCCGTGATCTCCGGCGGGCGGCTCCTGGCCATCGGCCCGATGAGCGCGATCGGAGGGGACGAGGCGCGCGTCCCGATCGTGCAGTGGCGCGAGGACGGCGTGCTGCACCGGCTGCGCACCACCGAGCCCGCCCGGACCGTCGCCGAGCTGCACGCCCGGATCGGGGAGCCGACGGCGCTCGAGGTCGTCCGCCCCAGCCTCGAGGACATCTACCTCGACCTCATCCGCGAGGACCGCGACGCGGTCGACCTGATCGGAGAGCCCGCGTGACCGCCGTCGCCACCCGCCCCCGCACCCTCTCCACCGGCCCGGGACGCACCGTCCGCCTCGGACTCGCCCGCGCCCGCTACGAGATCCGCTCGTACTTCCGCGCTCCGGACCAGGTGTTCTTCACCTTCCTCTTCCCGGTGCTGCTCCTGACGATCTTCTCGGTCGCGTTCGGCGACACCGCGGTGATGCAGGCGAACCCGCAGGACCCGGGCATCCCCATGGCCGAGTACTACGTGCCGGGCCTGGCCGCGGCCGGGATCCTGCTCTCGGGCGTCCAGAACCTCGGCGTCGACATCGCGGTCGAGCGCGGCGACGGCACGCTCAAGCGCCTCGCGGGAGCCCCGCTGCCGGTCTTCAGCTACTTCATCGGCAAGTTCGGCCAGGTGCTCGTGACGAGCCTCGCGCAGACGGCCCTGCTGCTCCTGGTCGCGGCGACGGTGTTCTCGGTCGAGCTGCCCACCGACAGCGGGCGCTGGGCGACCTTCGCCTGGGTCTACCTGGCAGGAGTCGCGACGTCGGCCATCCTCGGCATCGCCGTCTCCGCGCTGCCCCGCTCGGGCAAGAGCGCGACCGCCGTGATCGTGCCGCCGCTGCTCGTGCTGCAGTTCATCTCGGGGTCGTACCTGTCGTTCACGACGCTGCCGGACTGGCTGCAGAACACGGCGAGCGTCTTCCCGCTCAAGTGGATCGCGCAGGGCATGCGCGCCGTGTTCCTGCCGAGCGGGTTCGAGGAGGCGGAGGTGAACGGGTCGTGGGACCTCGGCGGCGTCGCGCTGGTGCTCGGGATCTGGCTCGTCGTGGGGCTCGTCGCCTGCCGCTTCGGCTTCCGCTGGATCCGCCGCGACAGCTGAGCCGGAGGAGGCCGCGGCCGGAGGGCGCTCGTCCCCGGGAGCGCGGCGCCTGCGGGCGCAGACCGCGCGGACTCAGACCGCGGTGCCGACCACCACGGGCTCGGGGTGCAGCAGCACGCCGAACTCCGCCAGGACGCGGCCCTGGACGTACCGGGCGAGCTCGGCGACCTGCTCGGCCGTCGCTCCTCCGCGGTTGGTCAGGGCGAGGGTGTGCTTGCTCGACACGGCGGCCCGCGAGCCGGGCAGGGTGAAACCGCGCGAGACGCCGGCGTGCTCGATCAGCCACGCGGCGCTGAGCTTCACCAGGCCGTCGGCGCGGGGAGGCACGGGCAGCCCGACGGGCGCTCCGGCCTCGACCGCGGCGAGCGGAGTGATGACGGGCGCCTCCGCCGTCGGCTCGACCGGCCAGCGCGGCGCCTCGGGCGGCAGGGAGTCGGCGAACGCGCTCGTGACGAGGGGGTTGGTGAAGAAGGAGCCGGCGCTCGCGGTGTCCGGGTCCTCCGGATCGAGGACCATGCCCTTGCCCGCACGCAGCACCAGCACGGTCTCGCGCACCCGCGCGAGCGGCACGCGGTCGCCGAGCGCGACTCCGAGCGCCGACGCCAGCTGACCGTAGGCGACGGGAGTGCCGTCGCCCTCGGCGCCGACCTCCTCGAGCGCGAACTCGACGGCCAGCACCGCGCCCCGGCGGCCCTGCTTGATCACGGAGGTGCGGTAGGCGAACTGCAGCTCCTCCGCCGTCAGCCGGACGGGCTCGCGGGCGCCCTCGTCGAGGAAGTCGACCGCGACCAGCGTGTCCGAGAGCTCCTGGCCGTAGGCGCCGATGTTCTGCACCGGCGACGCACCGACCGTGCCGGGGATGCCGCTGAGGGCCTCGAGGCCCGCCCAGCCGCGCTCCACGGTCGTCGCGACGAGGCCGTCCCACGACTCGCCCGCCTGGACCCGCAGGAGCACGCGCCCCGGCTCGTCGGAGGGGAGCCGCTCGACGCCGGTGGTGCGCACGCGCACGACCGTGCCCTCGACCCCGTCGTCGCCCACGAGGAGGTTGGAGCCGCCGCCGAGCAGCAGCCACGGCTCGTCGTCCGACCACAGGCCGACGAGCGTCTCGACCAGCTCCGCCTCGGTGGCGGGCTCGACGAGGCGCTCGGCGGGTCCGCCGACGCGGAGGGTGGTCAGGGCGGAGAGCAGCGGCGCGGAGGTCACGCGAGTCGGACCCGTGCCTGGGCCTTGCCGAGGACGGACTGGCCCTCGACCGAGACGGCGAGGTCGACGCGGACCCAGCCCTCCTCGGCGTTCACAGCACCGATCCTGGCGACCACGTCGATGGCGGCGCCGTCGCGCGGGTCCACCACGACGGGACGGGTGAAGCGCACCTGGTAGTCGACCACGCGTCCGGGGTCGCCGACCCAGTCGACGACGACCTGCACCGCGGTGCCCATCGTGAGCATGCCGTGCGCGAGCACGCCGGGCAGGCCGACCTCGGCGGCGACGTCGTCACGGTAGTGGATGGGGTTGAAGTCGCCCGAGGCGCCCGCGTAGCGCACCAGGGTGCCGCGGTCGATCGGGAAGCGGCTCTCGGCGACGACCTGGCCGACGCTCAGCTCGGCGAGAGCGGGCAGTGCGGTGCTCATTCGTCTCCCCTGACCACGAGGGTCGAGATCGCGGTGACGACGTGCTCGCCGCTCGCGTCGACCATGCGGGACTCGGTGGTGACCATCGAGTGGGCGCCGAGCTTCTTGATGGCGGCGACCGAGAGGGTCGCGGTCAGCTCGTCGCCGGCGACGACCGGACGGGACAGCACGAAGCGCTGGTCTCCGTGCACGACGCGGCTGAAGTCGATCCCGCCGTCGGGCTCGGCGAGCAGCTGCTGGAGCGTGAACTCCTGCACGACGACGGCGAAGGTGGGCGGAGCGACGAGGTCGGGGTGCCCGGCGGCGCGGGCGGCCTCGACGTCGTGGTGCAGGGGGGAGGTCGCGGAGACGGCGCGGGCGAACTCGCGCACCTTCTCGCGCCCCACCTGATAGGGCTCCGTGGGCGCGAAGACGCGCCCGACGAGTTCGGGGTTCACTGGCACCCGGCCATACTAGGCGCTGCCGTCGCGGGGCCCTCGGGGCTCCGGAGGCGCCGCCGGTGGTCACCCGGGTATGACCACCGGGAATTTCCCATCCGTGTATGGCTGACCCGCGGCCGAACTTCTCCGAAGCTGGCGGGCATGTCGACACCCACTCCCGAGCGCGACTGGGCGACCTACGCCCGCGAGCTCGGCACCAACATGCACCGGGCCCGCATCGCCAAGGGTGCCAGCCAGGAGCGGATCGCCCACGCGGCCGGGCTCGCGGGCTACACCTACCAGAAGTTCGAGAAGGGCGAGTCGAAGCCCGGCTCGCCCGCGAACCCCACGCTGCACACCCTCCTCGCGCTCTGCGAGGCGCTCGAGATCGAGCTGACGGACCTCCTGCCGCCCGACCCGCCGCGCACCTCACGAGGCGCCGAGTAGCCGGAGCACCGCGCCGGCCAGCCGCGACCCCGAGCTGAGATCGAGGTCGACCTCGCCGAGCCCGTCGGCCTCCAGGCGGAGCCTGTCCTCCCCCGACTCCCCCGGGCGGCACAGGGAGACGTGCACCGTCGCGCCCGCGGCCCCGTCTCCACGCGCCCAGAGCACCACCGGGACCGAGCTCGCCGCGGAGCGGTGCAGCCGCTCCGCCGCTGCGACCAGCTCGTCGTGCTCACCCGCGCACCAGCGCGGGCACCCCTCGTCGTTCCTGCCGTCCATCCGCTCCTCCACGTTCCGCACCCCTCGGTCGAGGAGACCAGCCCACCAGGCGGTACCGACACCGAGGGCCCGCCGCGCCCCGATCCCGACCGGGGTGTGGACAGGAGACGGTCGTCCGCCCGTTGTGGAGGAGCGAGGACCAGGGTCCCATACGCAGGTGGTGCCGCCAGGGGTCCGGCACGAAGCACCGGCGCGGTGTCAGCGGTGGACGATCAGCCAGGTCGCGATCGCCGTGGTCGAGCCCGTGTTGACCATGCGGTGCGGCCGCTCGCACGGGAACGTGATGGCGTCGCCCGGCCCGAGGACGACCGACTCGTCCTCGAACTCGACCGTCAGCTCTCCGAGCGTCACCGCCCCCATCTCGAACCCGTCGTGGCGGAGCAGCTGCCGGTGCGCCGTCGAGGTCGAGCCCGGCGGGTAGGTCGACTCGAAGAAGTCGACGGCGTCCAGCGGACGCGGCGCCAGACGGCGGAACAGCACTCCGCCCTCGAGCGCCACGGGCGCCGACTCGCGCGCCCGGACGACCGCGGTCTCGACCGGCGCCGACGCGCCCTGGTCGAACACGGCGGACAGCGGGACCCCCAGCGCGTCCACGAGGGCGATCAGCCGGCCGACCGAGGGCTGCATGGCTCCGCGCTCGATCTGCGAGACGGCGCTCACGGAGATGCCGAGTCGCCCGGCGAGTGCCTTCAGCGACAGGCCCGCCGAGAGCCGCAGCTCCCGCAGCCGGGCGCCGAGTCCGGCCCCGTCCGCGATCGCCCGGGCGGCCGCCTCGTCGGGCGCGGTGTCGTCGGAGAGCATGGCCCGTCCCCTCTCGCGGATCGTCACACAGCCGTAACGGAGCCGAAACGAGCGGCGGCCTCCCGACTCGTAGCGTGGCCCGCGTGAAGTGATCACTTCACTCGGAACGCTCTCCGCTACGCCCCGCCTCCTCGGCCGGACGTCCCGACCACCCTGACACATCCGCTCCGTGCCGCTCTGCGCACGACCGCCCGAGAGGTGGATCCACCCATGTCCGACCGAGTCACCGCACCCCGAGTCACCGCTCCTCCCGTCGATCCGGATCCCGCCGCCGCGGCGAGCGCCGGCTACGACGACCGCCTCTCCAACGAGGACCTCGCCCCGCTCCGGAAGCAGCGCTGGTCGAGCTACAACATCTTCGCGTTCTGGATGTCGGACGTGCACAGCGTCGGCGGGTACGTGACCGCGGGCTCGCTCTTCGCGCTGGGCCTGGCCGGCTGGCAGGTGCTCGTCGCCCTGGTGGTGGGCATCGTGATCGTGCAGGTCTTCTGCAACCTCGTCGCCAAGCCCAGCCAGGTCACCGGCGTGCCCTACCCCGTCATCAACCGGGCGATCTTCGGCATCCGCGGCGCGAACATCCCGGCGATCATCCGCGGACTGATCGCGATCGCCTGGTACGGCGTGCAGACCTACCTGGCGGCGCAGTCGCTGAACATCGTCTTCCTCAAGTTCTTCCCGGGCATGGCCGCCCTGAACACGCCCGAGGCGTCGTTCCTCGGCCTCTCGGCCCTGGGCTACCTCTCCTACGCGATCCTCTGGGTCGCGCAGGCCGCGCTGTTCTGGCGGGGCATGGAGTCGATCCGCCGCTTCATCGACTGGGCGGGACCGGCGGTCTACGTGGTGATGCTCGTGCTGGCCGTCTACCTGGTGTCGCAGGCGGGCTGGGAGAACATCTCGCTCACCCTCGGCTCCGGCGAGCCGCTCGACCTCGCCGCCGCGGTGCCGGTGATGATCTCGGCCGTCGCCCTGGTCGTCTCCTACTTCTCGGGCCCGATGCTCAACTTCGGCGACTTCTCCCGGTACGCCCGCAGCTACGGCGCCGTGAAGCGCGGCAACCTGCTCGGCCTCCCGATCAACTTCCTCTTCTTCTCCCTCCTCACCGTGATCACCGCGTCGGCGACCGTGCCGGTCTTCGGCGAGCTGATCACCGACCCGATCGAGACCGTCGAGCGGATCGACACCTGGTTCGCCGTGCTGCTCGGCGGGCTCACGTTCGTCATCGCGACGATCGGCATCAACATCGTCGCGAACTTCATCTCCCCCGCGTTCGACTTCTCCAACGTCAACCCGAAGAAGATCAGCTGGCGGATGGGCGGCATGATCGCCGCCGTCGGCTCGGTGCTGCTCACCCCGTGGAACTGGTACTCGAACGACACCGCCATCCACTACACGCTCGGCATCCTCGGCGCGCTGATCGGACCGCTGTTCGGCGTCCTCATCGCGGGCTACTACCTGATCAGCCGCCAGCGCGTCTGGGTGGACGACCTCTACACGATGAGCGAGAAGGGCCGCTACTGGTTCTCGCGCGGCTTCAACCCCAACGCCGTCTGGGCGACCGTGATCGGCGGAGTCCCCTCCGTCGCCTCGGTGCTCGTGCCGCGCTGGATCGCGGAGGCGGGAGGCGCGGAGTTCACCTGGCTCGGCGACTACAGCTGGTTCCTCGGCTGCGGGCTCGGATTCGTCGCGATGGCCGTGCTCGAGCGGCGCGCGCCGCGGATCGGGCGCCTCGACGAGGACCTCGAGCACGTCAGCGACGGCTCGACCGTCTGATCCGGCCGGCACGGAGGAGGGATCCGCTCCGGCCGCTCCGCATCCCGCGGGCCGGCGGCCGGGCGGGTCCCTCCCCCTCCCGGCACCCGAACCGAGGAACCACCATGCGCATCACCGTCGTCAACCCGAACACCAGCACTGCGATGACCGCGGCGATCGGCCGGGCCGCCCGCTCCGTCGCCTCGCTCGGCACCGAGATCACGGCCGTCACCCCACCGATGGGTCCGGCGTCGATCGAGAGCCACTACGACGAGGCGCTCGCCGTGCCCGGCGTCCTGCACGAGATCGCCCGGGCGGAGGCGGCCGGCTGCGACGGCGCGGTCATCGCGTGCTTCGGCGACCCGGGCGTCGACGCCGCGCGCGAGATCGCGAGCGGCCCGGTCGTGGGGATCGCCGAGGCCGCCATGCACATGGCCGCGCTCGTCGGCCGGGGCTTCAGCGTGGTCACCACGCTCTCGCGCACGAGCGGCCGCGCCTGGGACATCGCCCGCCGCGCCGGGTTCGGCGACGCCTGCCGTCAGGTGCGCGCCTGCGACATCCCGGTGCTCGAGCTCGACGACCCCCGCTCCGACGCCCGCCGCGCGATCCTGGCGGAGTGCGCCGAAGCGCTGGCCGTCGACGGGTCCGACTCGATCGTGCTGGGCTGCGCCGGGATGGCCGACCTGTGCCGCGACCTCTCGCGGGAGCTGGGCGTGCCCGTGATCGACGGCGTCGCCTCGGCGGTGCGCCTCGTGGAGGGGCTCGTCGCGATGGGCGTCAGCACCTCGCGACGCGACGAGTACGCCGCGCCGCGGACGAAGGCGATGGCGGGGCTGCTCGCTCCGTTCGAGCGGGTCTGAGGCTCCGCGCCCCGTGCAGTCGGGTGTCCTGCCGGACCGCCGGCCAGGCCCCACCTGCGAGGATCGGGGGATGAGCGTCCTCCGCGATCTCGGCCTCGGTGCCCGGCTCTTCCTCCGCGGCTTCCGCACCTGGGTCCGCTCACCGCGGGCGATGCTCCTCGGCGCGATCCCGCCCCTGATCGTCGGCCTGGTCTTCGTCGGCGTACTGGTCCTGGTGCTCACGCGGGTGCAGGACGCGGTGACCGCGCTCACCCCGTTCGCCGGCGGCTGGGACGAGGGCACGGCCGCCACCGTCCGCCTGGTGCTCTCGATCGCGGTGGTCGGCGCCGTGCTCGCCCTCGGCGTGGTCCTCTTCGCCGCGGTGACCCTGCTGGTCGGCGACCCCTTCTACGAGCGGATCTGGCGGCGGGTCGAGGACGACCTCGGCGGCGTGCCCGACGAGCGCGAGACCACCTTCTGGCAGGGGGTCGGCCGCGGCCTCCGCGACTCCGCCGTGCTGGTCGCCACCTCCCTCGGGATCGGCGTGGTCCTGGTGCTGCTGGGCCTGGTGCCGCTGGTCGGCTCGATCGTCGGCCTCGTCGCGGGCGCCCTGGTCGGCGGGAGGGCCCTCGCGCTCGAGCTGACCGGGTTCGCGGGCGACGCCCGGGGGCTCTCCCTCCGCGACCGCCGCCGCCTCCTCGGCGAGCACCGCGCGGTCTCGCTCGGCTTCGGCATCGCCGTCTACCTGGCGTTCCTCGTCCCCGGGGGCGCGGTCGTCGCCACCCCCGCCGCGACGGCCGGCGCGACCCTCCTGCTCCGGACCCTGCGGGGCGAGCCGACCGAGCGGCCGGCCGCCTGACACCGCTTGGCCGCCGCCCGGCTCTCCCCTAGACTCGCCGCGTGCGCACGTCGACCCGAAGCCCCTGGTGGCCCGCCTCCTAGGCGGACCGACGCGCAGACCCCTCGCACGCGACCGCCTCCTCCGGGCGGTCGTTCTGCATGTCAGGGCCCGGGTGGGGCACGACCCGATACAAGGACCACGATGACCTCGCTCCTCTCCCGCATCCTCGCCTCCGACGGGACGCTGCCGTTCGCGGTGGTCCTCCGCCAGGGCCGCGACGCCGTCGACGTGTTCACGGGCGACGTGCTCGACGTCGAGGGCCTGGCCGACATCCCGCTCGACGGCGACGACGTGCTGACCCTCGTGCCCTACCGGCAGGTGCGCGAGCGCGGCTTCGCGGCGAAGGACGACGGAGCCCCTCTGCGCAACCTCGTGGTGCGCGAGCGCGAGAGCATCCCCCTGGCCGAGGTGCTGCGGCTGCTGCCCGAGCGGGAGATCCCGGTCGAGGAGCGCGGCTTCGACGTGCCGGACGACGACTACGCCGACATCGTCCGCCGCGTGATCGAGGACGAGATCGGCCGCGGCGAGGGCGCCAACTTCGTCATCAACCGCGCCTTCGTCGCGCAGACCGACGCGCCGCCCGTCGAGGCGGTCCTGGCCTGGTTCCGCCGCCTGCTCACCGACGAGTCCGGCGCGTACTGGACCTTCGCGATCCACACCCCCGGCGTCGACGGCGCGCAGACGGTCACCGCCGTCGGCGCGACCCCCGAGCGCCACGTCTCGGTGCGCGACGGCGTCGCGATGATGAACCCGATCAGCGGCACCTTCCGCCACCCCGCGGCCGGACCCACCGGGGAGGAGGTGCTCGCGTTCCTCGCCGACGTCAAGGAGAGCGAGGAGCTCTTCATGGTCGTGGACGAGGAGATGAAGATGATGAGCGCGGTCTGCCCGGACGGCGGCCGCATCCTCGGGCCGTTCCTCAAGCAGATGTCGCGGCTCAGCCACACCGAGTACCTGCTCGAGGGCCGCACCGGACTCGACGTGCGCGAGGTCCTGCGGCTGACGATGTTCGCGCCCACGGTCACCGGCTCGCCGATGGAGAACGCGTGCGCCGTGATCGCCGAGTACGAGAAGGAGCCGCGCGGCTACTACTCCGGCGTGCTCGCCCTCTTCGAGCCGGAGGAGCACGGCTACACGGTCGACGCCCCCATCCTCATCCGCACCGCCTACCTCCGCGCGGACGGCCGCCTCACCGTGCCGGCCGGCGCGACGCTCGTGCGCCACTCCACCCCCGAGGGCGAGGTCGCCGAGACGCGGGCGAAGGCGTCGGGCGTCCTCTCCGCCCTCGGCCTGCTGCCGCACCGCGAGGTGCCGCCGGCCCTCGACCTGAACGCGCAGCCGGGCGTGCAGGAGGCGCTCGAGGCGCGCAACGAGCGGCTCGCCTCGTTCTGGCTCCGACCCCAGGCGCCCGAGCACATCGCCGGCCTCGCCGGGCACACCGCGCTGATCGTCGACAACGAGGACCAGTTCACGACGATGCTCGCCCACCAGCTGCGCCACCTCGGGATGGACGCCCGGGTCGAGCGCTGGTCGGAGGTCGCCGACGTGCTGAGCGACGACCTCGTCGTCTTCGGCCCCGGCCCGGGCGACCCCCGCGACGACTCCGACCCGCGGATCGCGCACCTGCGCTCGCTGATGACCACCCGCCTCGAGGCGGAGCGGCCGATGCTCGCCGTCTGCCTCAGCCACCAGATGCTCTCACTGCTGGCGGGCCTCCCGGTCGAGCCGCTGCCCGCGCCCCGCCAGGGCGTGCGCCTGGCGGTGGACGTGTTCGGCGAGGACGCCGCGATCGGCTTCTACAACACCTTCTCCTCCGTCGCCCCCGGCGTCGCGCGCACGCCCCGGCTGGGGCTCGAGGTGTCGGTCGACCCGGAGACGGGAGTGGTCAACGCCCTCCGCGGCGAGCACGTCGCGTCGGTGCAGGGGCACCTGGAGTCGGTGCTCTCCTCCGACGGCCTGCGCACCCTGGAGCGGCTGGTCCGCACCGCGACCGCTCAGCCCGCGCGCGCATGAGCGGCCTGCGGCTGATCGCGTCGCCCGCCTACCCGGCCGAGCTGCAGGAGGCGGTGGCCGCCGCCGTGCGCGCGGCGGCCGAGGCGGCGCGCGGCTGGTACGGGCGCGGCGACAAGATCGCGGCGGACGAGGCGTCGGTCGCGGCGATGCGCGCCGTGCTGGCCGACGCTCCGTTCGACGGCGTCGTCGTGATCGGCGAGGGCGAGAAGGACGAGGCCCCGATGCTCGCGAACGGCGAGCGCCTCGGCCGCGCCTCCGCTCCCTCCTGCGACGTGGCGGTCGATCCGCTCGACGGCACCCGACTCACGGCGGAGGGGCTCCCCGGCTCGGTGAGCGTGATCGCGCTCGCCCCGCGCGGCACGCTGTTCGACCCGCGCGACGTGTTCTACATGGACAAGCTGGTCTGCTCTGCAGCGGGCCGGGGCGCCGTCTCGCTCGACCTCCCTCCCGCCGAGAACGCCGCACGGCTGGCGGCGGCGCTCGGGAAGCCCGTCGCGGAGCTGGTCGTCGTCGTGCTCGACAAGCCGCGTCACTCCGGGCTCATCGCGGCTCTGCGCGCGGCCGGGGTCGCGCTCGAGCTGCGCGGCGAGGGCGACGTGTCGGTCGCGATCGAGGCGGCCGATCCCGCGGGCCGCGTCGACCTCGTCCTCGGCATCGGCGGCACCCCGGAGGGAGTGGTCGCCGCGTGCGCCGTCCGCGCCCTCGGCGGGGTGATGGAGGGGCGCCTCGCCCCCCAGACCGCACCGGAGCGCGCCAACGCCCTGGCCGCCGGCCACGACCTCGACCGCCTGCTGACCCTGGAGGACCTGGTCTCCTCGGACGACGTGCTCTTCGCGGGCTGCGCGGTCTGAGACCTCGCCCGGCAGAGGGCGCGGCCCGCCCCGCTCCGGAGCCGGAGCGGGGGTGACGGATGTCACGGCACCTCGGTGACAGAGGAGCGAGGCACTGCGGCGACCCTCTCGACAGGCTGAGGGCATGACCTCGACCGACCTCGCCGTGCAGGCGACCGCCCTCACCAAGAGCTTCGGCTCCGTCGCCGCCGTCGCCGGAGTGGACCTCACCGTCCGGCCCGGCGAGATCGTCGCCTTCCTCGGTCCCAACGGCGCGGGCAAGACCACGACCCTCGACATGCTCCTGGGTCTCTCGGCCCCTGACACCGGCGAGGTCACGGTGTTCGGACGCTCGCCGCGCACGGCGATCGCGCACGGGCTCGTCTCGGCCGTCCTGCAGACCGGCGGCCTGCTGAAGGACCTCAGCGTCCACGAGACACTGGAGCTGACCGCGAGCCTCTTCGCGGACACCCGGCCGATCGACGAGGTGCTGGAGCGCGCGGGGATCGCCGACCTCGCCTCCCGCCGCGTGGGACTGTGCTCCGGCGGTCAGCAGCAGCGGCTCCGGTTCGCGATGGCGCTGCTGTCGGACCCCGGCCTGCTCCTGCTCGACGAGCCGACCACCGGCATGGACGTCGAGGGGCGCCGCGCGTTCTGGCAGGCCATCCGCACCGACGCGGCGCGCGGGCGCACCGTCCTCTTCGCCACGCACTACCTCGAGGAGGCGGACGAGTACGCCGACCGCATCGTCCTGATGAGCCGAGGCCGGATCGTCGCCGACGGGACCACGAGCAGCATCAAGAACCTCGTCTCCGGCCGGATCGTCCACGCGACCCTGCCCGGCGCCGACCTCGCCGCCCTCGCCGCGCTCCCCCAGGTCTCCAGCGTCGAGGCCCAGGGCGACCGGATCACGGTGCACACCGACGACTCCGACGCCCTCGCCCGCTACCTGCTCACCCGCACCGGTGCCCGCGACGTCGAGATCACCGCCCAGAACCTCGAGAGCGTCTTCCTCGCCCTCACCTCCGAAGGAGCCTCCGTATGACCGCCACGACCCCCGCCGCCGACCGCGTCCGCCTCGACCGCCGCTCGCCGGCGCTCGGCGGCTTCACCACGACCTACCTGCGCATCGAGATCCTGCGGCGGCTGCGGAACCGGCGGACCCTCTTCTTCACCCTCCTCTTCCCGGTCCTGATGTTCTTCATCGTCGGGTACCCGCTCCGCGACGAGCCGCTGACCGCGACTCCGATCGCGGCGGGCGGCGTCTCGATCGCGGCCTTCATCATGGTGTCGATGGCGATGTACGGAGCGATGATGTCGGCCACGCAGACCGGGGCGGCCGTCGCCGTGGAGCGCGCGCAGGGCTGGAGCCGGCAGCTGCGGCTCACCCCGCTGAACCCCGTGGTCAACGTTCTGATCAAGATGATCGCCGGGATGGCGCTGGGCCTGCTCGCCGTCGTCGCCACCTATGCGGTCGGCGCCGCCAGCGGCATCGAGCTCTCGGCGGTGCAGTGGGTCGCGACCGGACTGACGGGCTGGCTGCTCGCGAGCGCCGTCTTCACGACGCTCGGCCTCATGGTGGGCTACATGGTGCCGGGCGAGAACGCGGCACAGATCACGAGCCTGGTCATCGTGGTCCTCGCGTTCCTGGGCGGCCTCTTCTACCCGGTGAGCAGCATGCCCGGATTCCTGCAGAGCATCGCCGCCCTGACGCCGGTCTACGGGATCAGCGAGCTCGCGCGAGCGCCGCTGACCGGCGAGGGGTTCGACCTCGGCGCTCTGGTCGACGCGCTCGTGTGGCTCGGTCTGCTCCTCGGCGGGACGGTGTTCTTCTTCCGCCGCGACACGAAGCGGGTGTGACGGATGCGCCACCGCGGTCGGCTCCGTCCTAGGGTGAGCGCGTGAGCAGCACCACCGCCTCCGGGCACGGCGAGACAGGGTGGCCGATCCGCCCGGCCGCGGCGGGCGCCGACCCGGGAGCGACCCTGCGCACGGCTCTCTGGACCCCGCGTGCGCTGCGCTGGTACGCGGGAGCGGTCTTCTCGCTCTTCTGGGTGTACTCGACCGTGCCGTCGGTCCTCGACGATCCGGAGTGGCCCCGCCGCGTCGTCGGCGTCGCCCTCATCGCCGCTTTCAGCGCCGGATTCCTCGTCGCACCGCCGCTCGCCTGGACCCTCGCGACGCGGGGCCGGCTGCTGATCTGCCTCGGACTGCTCGCCTTCTCCTTCACCCTCCTCCCCTGGCTCGGGCGGGACGTGACGGGGCTCTGGACCTACGTCGGAGTCCTGGTCGGCATGTGCGTGTTCACCTGGCGCCTCACGGCCACCCTGATCGGAGCCCTCGCCTCCGTGACGCTCGCCGTCCGCCTCGAGAGCGACGGCGTCACCGAGACCGCCTTCGTGGTGCCGGTGATCATCCTCTCCATCTCCCTGATGATGGCCACCTTCGCGCGCACGATCGCCACCGTCAACCAGCTCCGCGACACCCGCGCCGAGCTGGAGGTCCTGACGGCCGAGCGCGAGCGGAGCCGGGTCGCCCGCGACATCCACGACATCCTGGGCCATTCGCTGACGGTGATCACCGTGAAGTCGGAGCTGGCCGGGCGCCTCCTCGACGCCGACCCGGAGCGGGCGCGGGCCGAGATCGCGGACGTGGAGTCGCTCGCGCGGGGCGCTCTCGCCGACGTCCGCGCGACCGTGTCCGGCTTCCGGGCCACGACCGCGAGCGGAGCGCTGGCCGCCGCGCGCGGCGCTCTCGCCGCGGCGGGGATCTCCGCCGACCTGCCCTCCTCCACCGACACCGTGCTCCCGCAGCATCGCGAGCTGGTGGGGTGGGTGATCCGCGAGGGAGCGACGAACGTCGTCCGCCATTCGAGCGCCTCGCGCTGCCGGATCCGCCTCACCGCCTGCGAGGTCGAGATCGCGGACGACGGAGTGGGTCCGCAGCCGGGAGCAGCGGGCTCGACCGGACTGGCCGGGCTCCGCGAGCGGGTCGAGGCGGCGGGCGGCCGGCTCTCCGTCGGGACGAGCGAGCTCGGGGGCTTCCGCCTGGCGGCTACCCTCCCCGGAGGCGGACGGTGAGCGCTCTGCGCCTCCTGATCGCCGACGACCAGGCGCTGGTGCGGGGCGCACTCGCCGCCCTGCTCTCGCTGGAGTCCGACATCGACGTGGTGGCGGAGGTCGGCCGCGGGGACGAGGTGGTCGCCGCGGCGCTCGCCTCGACGCCGGACGTCGCGCTGCTGGACATCGAGATGCCGGGGCTGGACGGGATCGCCGCCGCCGCGCTCCTCCGCGAGGCGCTGCCGGCCTGCCGCGTGCTGATCGTGACGACCTTCGGCCGTCCCGGCTACCTCAGCCGCGCGATGCAGGCGGGGGCATCGGGCTTCGTGGTCAAGGACACGCCCTCGGCTCAGCTGGCGGACGCCGTGCGGAGGGTCGGGCAGGGGCTGCGCGTGGTCGATCCCGCGCTCGCTGCGGAGTCGCTGGCGCAGGGAGGCACGCCCCTGACCGAGCGGGAGGCCGACGTGCTCGCCGCCGCGCGCACCGGAGGCTCGATCGCCGATCTCGCCCGGATGCTGCACCTCTCGCCGGGGACCGTGCGGAACCACCTCTCGGCGGTGATCGGCAAGACGGGCGCCCGCAACCGGGCCGACGCCCTCCGGATCGCGGAGCGCAACGGCTGGCTCTGAGAGTCCGGCCCGGCGGCACGATCACGGCGCTCCGCTCCGGAGCCGACCGCAGCGGAGCGCGACAGGAACGCCGAAGGCCCCGGCTCGACGCGCGAACCGGGGCCTTCTCGCTGTAGCGGGAGCGGGACTTGAACCCGCGACACCACGATTATGAGCCGTGTGCTCTAACCACCTGAGCTACCCCGCCGCGCGTTCTTCGCAGGTCTGGCCTGCGGGGAACGGAGCCCCCTGTGGGAATCGGACCCACTACCTCTTCCTTACCAAGGAAGTGCTCTACCAATGAGCTAAGGGGGCGCACCTGCGGGTCTGACAGCCCCTCTCGGGGCGTGCCCGCGATTTGGCACCGTTAGACGATAGCACCTCCGCGGAGCGTCGATGACCGCGGGGGACGCGCCCCCGCGGCCGCCCGTCTGCGGCTACGCCCGGCTCGCCTCGTCGAGCGCGGCGAGCTCCTCGGCGCTCAGCTCGAGGGAGGCCGAGGCGATCAGCGCCGGCAGCTGCTCCATCACGCGGGCGCTGGCGATCGGCGCGACCACTCCGGGCTGCGAGCGGAGCCAGGCGAGCGCCACCGTCGCCACCTCGGCGCCGTGCGCCTCCGCCGCCGCATCGAGCGCCGCCAGCACCCGGCGGCCGCGACCGTCGAGGTAGCGGGAGGCACCGTCGGCGCGCGGGCCCTCGGGCGTCGATCCGTCGCGGTACTTGCCGGTCAGGAAGCCCGACGCCAGGGCGGAGTAGGGGACGACGGCCAGCCCCGCCTCGCGGGCGAGGGGCAGCAGGTCGGCCTCGATCCCGCGCTCCACGAGGTTGTAGTGCGGCTGCAGCGCGACGGGCGCGTGCAGGCCCTCCTCGCCCGCGATGCGCAGCCACTCCGCGACGCGCTCGGCGCTGAAGTTCGACACTCCGATCGCGCGGACCAGGCCCTGGTCCACGAGCTCCGAGAACACGGCGGCGATGTCGGCCATCGGCACGGCCTCGTCGTCGAAGTGGGCGTAGTAGAGGTCGATCCGGTCGGTCGCGAGGCGCTCGAGGGAGGCGCGGGCGGCCGCGCGCACGATGTCGGGCGCGAGGCCGGTGAACTGCGGGTGGCGGCCCGCCTTCGTCGCGATCACCACGTCGTCCCGGTCCCCCGAGCGCTGCGCGAGCCACTCGCCGATGATCGTCTCGGACTCGCCGCCCGTGTTGCCCGGGACCCAGGCGGAGTAGGCGTCGGCGGTGTCGATGAAGTCGCCGCCCGCAGCCGTGTAGCCGTCGAGGACGTCGAAGGAGGTCTGCCGCCCCGCGGTCCAGCCGAAGACGTTGCCGCCGAGCGAGAGCGGGAAGACGTCGATGCCGGAGTCGCCGAGCGGCGAGCGGGTGACGGAGGAGGATGCTGCGCTGTCGATGCTCATCCCCCGATTCAAGACCCGCTCCCCGCCGTGATCGATCCCCCTCCCGCGCATGCGCGGCAAGGACTCAGGCTCTCAGCGCCGCGGGTAGTCGGCGTAGGCGAAGCGCGTCGAGTCCGGCGCCCAGCCGGAGACGTTGATCGTCCCCTGCCCGCCGTGGAGGCGCTCCAGCACGCGGCCGGGCTCGAGCGTCGCGCGCCCGGGGAGGTCGAGCAGCCGCAGCTCGACGTCGACGTTCTCGGGGTGCCCGGCCGTCCCCTCCGGATAGGCGAGGTAGAGCAGGTGAGCGCCGTCGGGCGACTCGTGCGGGAACCAGTCGACCGTGTCCGACTCGACCAGGCGGGAGAGCGCGGAGCCGTCGAGGCCGATCCGGAACAGCTGCGCACCTCCTCCGGCCCGCTCGGAGTTGAAGACGAGGGTGCGGCCGTCGGCCGAGACGTCGACGCCGTCGTCCGCCGGCTCGTCGTCGGTCAGGGCGGTGAGCGCGCCTCCTCCGGCCGGCATCGTGTACACGTCGGTCCGCCACCGCCCGGAGGCGTCGCCGCCGCCGATCAGCGCGAGGGTCGCGCCGTCGGGCGAGACGCCGTGCAGGTAGTGCTTGAAGCGCGCGCCCTCGCGCTCGGCGGTCAGGCGGCGGGCGGGGGCGGAGCCGTCGAGCTCGACCGCGTAGAGGTGCCCGTCGCGCGCCGAGACGTAGGCGAGCCCGCCGGACGGGGCGAGCACGTGGTCGTTGTTGAGCTCGGCCGGCACCCCGTCGAGCGGGATCGGCTCGAGCACGGGCGTCCCCTCGAGCGGCAGTCGGAAGAGGCCGCCGTCGCCGTTCACGATCAGGGCGGAGCCGTCCGGAGTCCAGTTCGGCGCCTCCACGAGGACGGAGTCGGACTCGAAGACGGTCGTCGACTCCCCCGTCGCGAGGTCGTGGACGCGGAGTCGGCAGAGCTGGTCGGGGAGGAGCGAGCGGGCCATGCTCCCCACGGTAGGGCCCTGGCGGATCACGACGGGGCCGTCAAGCCTCCGCGCACTCAGGTTCCGCGGGAGGGCGCTCCGATATTCTTGACCGACTTATGCGCTGGGTACACCTTGGGAGGAACATGTGATGCTCCTCATCCTCGTGATCTCGTTCGCGATCGCCGTGGTGACCCCCTGGCTGGTGGACCGGTTCGGGCCGAAGACGTTCTACGCGCTGGCGCTGATCCCGGCCGCGAGCTTCGTCGCCACCGCGACCGCCCTGCCGACGATCCTCGACGGCGGCGAGATCCGCGAGTCCGTGCCGTGGATCCCCGCGCTCGACATCGCCCTCTCCTTCCGCCTGGACGCGCTCTCGATCGTCCTCGCCCTCGTGGTCAGCGGAGTCGGCGCCCTGGTCCTCGCCTACTGCGCGACGTACTTCAGCCGCGACGAGCCCTCGCTGGGCCGGTTCGCAGCGCTCCTGTCCGCGTTCGCCGGAGTGATGTACGGGCTGGTCACGGCCGACGACGTGATCATCCTCTTCGTCTTCTGGGAGGCGACGAGCGTCCTCTCCTACCTCCTCATCGGCCACTACAGCGGGCGCAAGGAGAGCCGGGGTGCCGGGCTCCAGGCGCTCCTGGTCACGACTCTCGGCGGGCTGGCGATGCTGGTCGGGATCATCGTCCTGATCGTGCAGGCCGGTACCACCAGCCTCTCCGGGATCGTCGCCGCCGCCCCCTCCGGCCCGATCGTGTCGACGGCCCTGGTGCTCGTGCTGCTCGGCGCGTTCTCGAAGTCGGCCCTGGTGCCGTTCCACTTCTGGCTGCCGGCCGCGATGGCCGCTCCCACGCCGGTCAGCGCCTACCTGCACGCCGCCGCGATGGTGAAGGCCGGCATCTACCTCGTCGCGCGCCTCGCGCCGGGCTTCGCCGACGACTCCGTCTGGCTGCCCGTGGTGGTGAGCGTCGGAGTCTGGACCATGCTCGTCGGCGGCTGGCGCTCGCTCCGGCAGTACGACCTCAAGCTCGTGCTGGCCTACGGCACCGTCAGCCAGCTCGGCTTCCTGACCGTCGCCGTCGGCTTCGGCTCGCGCGACGCCGCGCTGGCCGGACTGACCCTGCTCGTCGCCCACGCCCTCTTCAAGGCGCTGCTCTTCCTCACCGTCGGCATCGTCGACCACCGCGCCGGCACGCGCGACCTCCGCAAGCTCAGCGGCCTGGGACGGCAGGCGCCGGTGCTCGCGGGCGCCGCCCTCGTCGGCGTGCTGTCGATGGCGGGCATCCCGCCGCTGCTGGGCTTCGTCGCCAAGGAGGCCGTGTTCACGAGCCTGATCTCGGCGATCGAGCAGGGCTCGTTCTGGGCCTGGGTCGCGCTGGTCGGCCTCGTCCTCGGCTCGATCCTCACCGTGGCCTACTCCGCGCGCTTCTTCTGGGGCGCCTTCGCCCGGAAGAAGGGGCTCGAGGACACGCACCTGCACGCCGAGCCGTGGACCTTCACCGCCGCCCCGGTGCTGCTGGCCGCCGCCAGCGTGATCGGCGGGATCGCCGCCTCCGTGCTCGACCCGCTCGTCGCCGTCTACGCGGACACCCTCCCCTACGCCGCCCCGGACGCCGACCCGGAGCTCGCCGCCGCCGCGGAGGCCTCCGACCACGGCGGCTACCACCTCGCGCTCTGGCACGGCTTCGAGCCCGCGCTGGCACTCAGCGCCCTCGTGATCGCCGTAGGACTCCTGCTCTTCGCCAAGCGCGTCGCCGTCGCGCGCGCCCAGTCGATGCTGCCCAACCGGATCGACTCCGCCGAGGGCTACTGGGCAACCGTCCGCTGGCTCGACCGTGTCGCCAGCACGGTCACCGAGTCCGTCCAGCGCGGCTCGCTCCCCCGCTACCTGACGGTGATCTTCGCGGTCTTCGTCCTCGGCGTCGGCGGTGCGGCCGCCCTCAACCGCACCTGGCCGGGCGATCTCGTCTTCTGGGACAGCCCGGGCCAGCTCGCGGTCGCGGCCGTGATGATCCTCGCGGCGGTGCTGTGCGCGATCGCCCGCAACCGCGTCGCCGCCGTGCTGCTGGCCGGCGCCACCGGCTACGGGATGGTGGCCCTCTTCGCCCTGCAGGGTGCACCAGACCTCGCCCTCACCCAGGCGCTCATCGAGACGGTGACCCTCGTGGTCTTCGTCCTGGTGCTGCGCCGCCTCCCGACCCGCATCGCCGCGAAGCACCAGCCGATGCGCAAGCGCCTGCGCGCCGTCATCGGCATCGCGGTCGGAGCGGTCATGGCCCTCGCCGCCACCATCGCCCTCGGCGCCCGGACCGCGACGCCGATCTCGGCCGAGCTGCCCCGCCTCGCCTACGAGGAGGGCAAGGGCCGCAACATCGTCAACGTCCTGCTCGTCGACATCCGCGCCTGGGACACGATGGGCGAGATCTCGGTCCTCGTCGTGGTCGCCACCGGCGTCGCGAGCCTGATCTTCCTCTCCAGCCGGGCCGGAGGCGCTCCCCGCCTCGAGTCGCAGAGCGCCGACGACCGCCGCGAGCGCGCGATGGACCTGACCACCTCCTCCGCCGACGCCGAGCGCGACGGCGACCGCGGCTCCTGGCTCGTCGCCGGGCGCACGCTCCGGCCGGAGAACCGCTCGATCGTGCTCGAGGTGCTGGTGCGCCTGCTCTTCCACCCCGCGATGATCGTGTCGGTCTACCTGCTCTTCACCGGACACAACACCCCGGGCGGAGGCTTCGCGGGCGGCCTGCTCGCCGGTCTCGCCCTCGTCGCGCGCTACCTCGCCGGCGGCCGCTTCGAGCTCGGCGAGGCCGCGCCGATCGACGCGGGCAAGGTCCTCGGACTCGGCCTCTTCTTCGCCGTCGGCACCGCCGTCTCCTCCCTCGCCTTCGGCCTCGAGGTCCTCGAATCGAGCTGGCTCGACCTCGAGGTGCCGGTGCTGGGCGAGCTCCACCTGGGCACGTCCACCCTCTTCGACATCGGGGTGTACCTGATCGTGATCGGCCTCGCCCTCGACATCCTCCGCAGCCTCGGCGGCGAGGTCGACCGCCACGGCGAGGAGGCCGAGCAGGGCTCCCCCTCGGGCGACGGCGTCACGCACTCGACGGACAGCACCCCCGGCCCCGGCCAGGGCACGGTCGACGGGCTCGAGACCTCGCTCCCCACCGGCTCCACGGTCGTCGGCGGACCGGGCAGGGGGGACGGCGCATGAGCATCACCCTCGTCCTCGTCGTCGTCATGGCGGTGATGTACGCGGCGGGCGTCTACCAGATGCTCGAGCGCAGCCTCACCCGCATCCTGATCGGGTTCCTGCTCGTCGGGAACGCGACCAACATCCTCATCCTGCTGATGGCCGGCCGCTCGGGGATCGCGCCGTTCGTCACCGACGACGGGCGCTCCTACGAGCAGATCGCCGCCGAGATGGCCGACCCGCTGCCGCAGGCGCTGATCCTCACCGCGATCGTGATCACCTTCGGGGTGTCCGCCTTCCTCCTCGCGATGATCTACCGCCGCTGGCGCCTCGCCAACGCCGACCAGGTGGAGGACGACGAGACCGACGCCTCCGTCCGCGAGGACGCGGCGGGCATCTCGGCCCAGACCACCGCCGACGACCGGGCGCTCGACGTCCTGCTCGAGTCCAGCGACGAGGGCACCGCCGCCAAGCACGGGGAGAGCGCCATGACCGACGACAGGAAGGAGGACCGATGAACGCCCTGATCCCGCTCGTCGTCACCCTCCCCCTCCTGGGAGCGGCCGTCGCGCTGATCCTCGGACGCCACCGGCGCGCGCAGATCACCGTGAACATCGTGACGCTCTCGAGCGTTCTGGTGATCTCCTCGGTGATGCTCGTGCTGGTCCTCACCGGCGACGGAGGCGGCAGCGCCGTCTACGTGGGCGGCTGGGAGCCGCCGTGGGGCATCGTGCTGGTCGTCGATCCGCTCGCCGCGCTGATGCTCGTGATCACCTCGATCACCCTGCTGGGCGTCCTGCTGTTCTCGGTCGGCCAGGGCCTCGTCGACGGCAACCGCGAGACGCCGGTCACGATCTTCCACCCGACCTACCTGATCCTCTCGGCGGGCATCCTCAACGCCTTCGTCGCGGGCGACCTGTTCAACCTCTACGTCGGCTTCGAGATCCTGCTGGCCGCGAGCTACGTGCTGATCACCCTGGGCGGCACCGCACCGCGGATCCGCGCCGGCACGACCTACGTGGTCGTCAGCCTGGTCTCGAGCGTGTTCTTCCTCTCGGCCATCGGCCTGCTCTACGGCGCCACCGGCACGGTCAACATGGCGCAGCTCTCGATCCGCATCGCCGAGCTCCCCGCCGACGTGCAGCTGGTGCTCCACGTGGTGCTGCTGCTCGGCTTCGGGATCAAGGCGGCCGTGTTCCCCCTGTCGTTCTGGCTCCCGGACTCCTACCCCACGGCTCCGGCGCCGGTGACCGCCGTCTTCGCCGGACTCCTCACCAAGGTCGGCGTGTACGCACTGATCCGCACCGAGACCCTGCTCTTCCCCGGCGGGAGGCTGAGCGAGGTGCTGCTGGTGGTGGCGCTGCTGACGCTGATCGTCGGCATCCTCGGCGCCGTCGCGCAGGCCGACATCAAGCGGATGCTGTCCTTCACGCTGGTCTCGCACATCGGCTACATGGTCTTCGGGATCGCCGTGGGCACCCCGGCAGGCTACGCGGCGACGATCTTCTACGTCATCCACCACATCACGGTGCAGACGACGCTCTTCCTCGCGACCGGCCTGATCGAGCGCGTCGGCGGCACCACCTCGATCCTGCGCCTCGGCGGGCTGCTCAAGGCCTCGCCGCTGCTGGCGCTGCTCTACTTCATCCCCGCGATGAACCTCGGCGGGATCCCGCCGTTCACCGGCTTCCTCGGCAAGGTGGGGCTCTTCGTCGCCGGCACGGAGTCGGCCGTCGACCAGCCCTCGTGGCTGATCTGGGCCGTCATCGCCGCCGGGGCCGTGACCTCGCTCCTGACCCTCTACGCCGTCGCGCGCGTCTGGAACATGGTCTTCTGGCGCCGCCAGGAGGAGGTGCCCGGCTACGAGTCGCCCCTGATCGACCAGCTGCAGGAGGACCCCCACGACACGGGCAGCATCCGCACCCGCCACTCGCCGCCCATGATGGTGCTCGCCACCGCGGGGATGGTCGTCGTCGGCGTCGTGCTGACCGTCGGCGCCGGTCCCCTCTACGACGCGAGCGAGCGAGCGGCGAGCGCGGTCGCCGACCCCGCGACCTACATCGCGACCGTCTTCCGCGACTCGTCCTTCGGAGAGGAGGGGCCGCGATGAGCCCCCGCCGCCGCGTCGACATCTGGAACCGCGTCGCGATGTTCGTGACCCTCGTCGGGATCTGGGTGCTGCTCTGGGACGACGTCTCGGTGCTGTCGATCGTCACCGGCTTCCTGGTCGCCCTGCTGATCACCCGGGTGTTCTACCTGCCGCCGGTCGAGTTCTCGAACCGCATCAACCCGTGGTTCGTGCTCCTCTTCCTCCTGCGCCTGCTGGCCGACATCGCGGTGGCCTCGGTGCGGGTGTCCTGGCAGATCCTGACCCTGCCCGTCCCGGTCCACAACGCCATCGTCGCCGTGCACCTGCGCAGCCGCTCCGAGGGGATGCTCGTCTGGACGACGGAGGCCGTCTCGCTCGTCCCCGGCTCCCTGGTGATCGACGTGGACCCGCAGCTGAACGTCCTCTACCTGCACGTGCTCGGCGTGACCCACGACGAGGGCGAGCGGATCGACGAGGTGCGCCGGACGGTCCTCCGGACGGAAGCGCGCATCGTCCGGGCCATCGGCTCCCGCGAGGACGTGCAGCGCGTGAATCGGCCGATCGAGGCCGGATCGGGGGTGGTCCGGTGATCGACTGGCTGATCTGGATCCTGGTGCCGGTCTTCGGCGCCGCCTGCCTGCTCGCGCTCGTGCGGATCCTCCGCGGTCCGTCCGTGCTCGACCGGGTCGTCGCGGCCGACGTGCTCGTCGCGACGATCATCTGCGGGATCGGCGCCGAGATGGCGGTCGACCACCACGCGCGGACCCTGCCCGTCGCGCTCGGGCTCGCGCTGTTCGCCGTCTTCGGATCGATCAGCGTCGCCAAGTTCATGGCCAACCGCGAGGAGGACTGACATGGACCTGTTCTTCGACGTGCTCACCGCTGTGCTGCTGCTGGTCGGCGCCCTGCTCTCGCTGCTGGCCGCGATCGGCTTGATGCGGTTCGACGACCTGCTCTCCCGGATGCACGCGGGCACGAAGCCGCAGGTGCTCGGACTGATCTGCGTGATGCTCGCGGTCGCCATCCGGAACCCCGGCTTCGCCGCCGCGGGGACCATCGTGCTGGTGATCGGCTTCCAGCTGCTGACCGTGCCCGTCTCGGCGCACATGGTCGGCCGGGCGGCCTACCGGGCCGAGGCCGTCTCTCCCGGGTACCTCGTCGCCGACGAGCTCGCGGAGGCGGTCACACGCGCCGACGAGCAGGCCCGCGCGACCGGGCCCGAGACCGCGCACGCGTCCGAGGAGCGGGCGCGCACCTCCTCCGCGCCCCCGCCCGAGGACGAGGACGGCCCGGCCGCGACCGCCTAGGCGACGAGGACGAGCTGCACGGCGGAGGCGCCGGTCATGCTGCGCAGCGCGAATCCGCCGATCGCGAGGGTGACGGCGACCAGGCCGCCGACCAGCAGCACCAGCAGCGGCACCACCCACAGCAGCGCCCGTCGGCGTCGGGCTCGGGCCTCGTCCGGCGTCTCATCGATCACCCGTCGACTGTACGGGACGGCGGAGGGCGTGCCCCCGGCGCCCCTGAGCCGCCCGATAAACTCGACCCCATGACCCTGGACTCCGCTCTCTCCGGCGCGCCCGAGAACTCCCCCGGCCCCGACTCCGAGGCCGAGCACCGCCGGGCAGCCGAGTGGTGGCGCACCGCCGTCATCTACCAGATCTACCCGCGCTCCTTCGCGGACGCGGACGGCGACGGCATCGGCGACCTGCCCGGCATCGCCTCGCGCCTCGAGAGCCTCGCCGAGCTCGGCGTCGACGCGATCTGGCTCTCGCCCTTCATGACCTCGCCGCAGAAGGACGCGGGCTACGACGTCGCCGACTACTGCGACGTCGATCCGCTCTTCGGCACCCTCGCCGACTTCGACGCGATGCTCGCCCGCGCTCACACCCTGGGCATCCGGATCATCGTCGACCTCGTCCCCAACCACTCCTCCAGCGCCCACCGCTGGTTCCAGGAGGCGCTCGCCGCTCCCGCGGGCAGCGCCGAGCGGGTGCGCTACCTGTTCCGTGACGGCCGGGGCGAGTCGGGCGAGCTGCCCCCGAACAACTGGGAGTCGGTCTTCGGCGGCCCCGCGTGGACCCGCGTCATGGAGCCCGACGGCTCGGCCGGCCAGTGGTACCTGCACCTCTTCGACACCTCGCAGCCCGACTTCGACTGGACGAACGAGTGGGTGCGCGAGCGCTTCCGGGAGGTCCTCCGCTTCTGGCTCGACCGCGGCGTCGACGGCTTCCGCGTCGACGTGGCGCACGGGATGATCAAGGCCGAGGGGCTGCCCGACTACACGCCGCCCGCCGACAGCGGGTCGATGGGCGGAGTCGCTCCCGCCGACGGCGAGGAGCCCGCCACCGCCCCCTACTGGGCGCAGGACGGCGTCCACGAGATCTACCGCGACTGGCACTCCCTGCTCGCCGAGTACCCGGACGACCGCGTGCTCTGCGCCGAGGCGTGGGTGCAGCCGCTCTCCAAGCTCGCCCGCTGGGTCCGCCCCGACGAGATGCACCAGGCCTTCAACTTCGCCTACCTCGAGACCCCGTGGAGCGCACCCGCCCTCCGCGACATCATCGACTCCTCCGTCGAGGCCTTCGCCGCCGTCGGCGCCCCGTCGACCTGGGTGCTGTCGAACCACGACGTCGTGCGCCACGCGAGCCGCCTGGCACTGACGTCCGACAACCCGCAGGGCTACGGCATCGGCCCGCGCACGCCGGGACTCCCCGACCCCGTCCTGGGGCTGCGCCGCGCTCGTGCCGCGACCGCCCTCATGCTCGCGCTCCCCGGCTCCGCCTACGTCTACCAGGGCGAGGAGCTCGGGCTCCCCGAGGCGATCGACCTGCCGGACTCGGCGCGTCAGGACCCGACCTGGTTCCGCACGGGCGGCGAGCGCTACGGCCGTGACGGCTGCCGGGTGCCGATCCCGTGGGAGGCGGACGCACCCGCGTACGGCTTCAGCGGCACCGGCGACTCCTGGGTGCCGCAGCCCGGCGACTGGGCGCCGCTCGCCCGCGACCGCCAGCGCGGTGTCGAGGGCTCGACGCTCGAGCTGTACCGATCCCTGCTCGCGGTGCGCCGCGCCGAGGATCTGGGCTCCGGCGCCGTCGAGTGGCTCGAGGGGTACCCGGAGGACGTCGTGGCGTTCCGCAACGGAACAGTCACGGTGATCGCGAACCTCGGCGAGGCTCCGGTCGAGCTGCCCGTCGGCTCCGTGGTGCTGTCGTCGGAGGAGCTGCACGAGCCGGCGCTGCCGGCCGACGCCACGGTCTGGCTGCGCGCGGAGTAGCGGGCCGCGGGGTCCGCCCGGCGACTCCCGCGTCCCGCCGCCGGGTCAGCGCCCGGCGTTTGCCTTGAGCCAGAGGTAGGAGTCGACCTTCGTCACGCCGTCGAGGCGGATCTCGAAGTGCAGGTGCGGGCCGGTCGACATGCCGGTCGTGCCCACCAGGCCGAGCAGCTGGCCGACCTTCACCGGGTCGCCCTCGTTCACGGCCGCCGAGCCGTGCTGCATGTGCGCGTACACGCTCGAGACGAGCTGCCCGTCGATCTCGTGGTCGACGATCACGTGCACGCCGAGCGAGCCCTCGCCGTCGATGACCGTGCGCACGACGCCGTCGGCGATCGCCTGGATGGGCGAGCCGTCGCCCGGGTTGAAGTCGGTGCCGCCGTGGTTCACCGAGCAGCCCGCGCAGTTGCGGTAGCCGAAGCGGTCGCCCACCGGCACGCCGACGGCGAAGGGCCACTGGATCGACGCGTTCGGGTCGTTCGTGAAGCCTGTGTCGGAGGTGCGGACGATGTCGGCGACGTTGGTCTGCGTCTTGCGCTCCTGCACGCCGAAGCCGTCGCGGGCGACCGTCTCGGCGCTGACCTCGCCGGCGACGAACGACTGCGCGCCGCGGCGGGCGTCGGCGCCGAAGGGGGTCGAGAGGCTCTGCGCCTGCACGTCCTCCGCGGTCAGGAGCGACGTGGCCGGCAGGGAGGTCGCCGCCACGATGGCCGCGACGAAGGAGAGGGCGACGAGTCCGCCGACCCGGGCCCGGCGCACGGGCCGGAGCGGCGTCGCGCGCGGTGCGGGGACGGGGGCAGGGGCGCTGCGGACCGAGGCGACGCGGCGCTCCGCCTCGCGCAGCTGCTCCGACGACAGCACCACGGAGCCGACGGGCAGCTCGACCGGAGCCTCGCCGAGGTTCGCGATCACCGTGACTGTTCCGTTGCGGAACGCCA
>NZ_PSVX01000036.1:0-42082 GCF_002932695.1 Rathayibacter sp. AY1D2
CGAGGACGCGCTCCTCGAATTCGATCTCGAGGTTCTGCGGTCCGTAGATGAGCGTGGCCACGGGCCCCCTTCGTTCATCGGGCCGGCCCTGGCGGACGGCTCCTCGGGGGACGGTATCCGCTCGGACCCCGGTGCGGGGAATCGGGCGGGAGACACGCCGGACCCCCATTGACAGTCCCGCGGACGGGACGTAGCACTGCCGGGCGTGCTGGGCGCCACGTTAGCCGACGCATGTAGCGAGAGTCGATGCTCCGTCGCGGATCTCCCGTCGGCCGGGGCCGGCCCGGGAGCGAGCGCGGGCACCTCCGGCTGCCGGCCGCGCCGCTCAGGATCCCGTCACGGCCCGGCCGGCGCGTCCCACCCCTCCTGCGGAGTCGCGCAGGTGCCGCGGAAGACGTACTGCGACGGAAGCTTCCGCTGGTGCGAGGACCAGTCGATCGCCGGCCGCCGCTGCTCCGGAGGCAGGTAGCCGAGCCGGTACACCGCCATCAGCTCCAGCTCATCGGGCACGGCGAGCAGCGACTCGATCCGCGCCCACGCTCCCGGCACCTCCATCGGGAACGACACGAACTGGATCCCCATCCCCAGCTCGACCGTGCTCAGCCAGACGTTCTCCATCGCGGCGCCCATGCTGAACACCGAGTAGAAGGAGGAGAGCTCGCCCGGACGGTACTCGGAGCGGTCGAGCATCACGCCGAGCAGCAGCGGCGATCCCGCGACGAGCCGGCGGTTCTCCTCACCGAGCGTCTGCGGGACGCGGAGGGAGTTCATCAGGAACTGCCCGCGCTTCGTGAAGACCTGCTTCGTGAAGGGGCGGAGCGGAGCCGGCAGCTTGTCGAACAGCATCCCGTCGCGCCGCTGCTCCATCTCCTCGCTGCTGAAGCGGAAGTAGGGCTTGTAGCGCTCGAAGAACGTGCCGTTCGACATCGCGGTGGTCATGCTCTCGCCGCTGATCGCGGCGATCCGGTCGATCGTCTCGCGCTCCTCGACGAGCACGAACCGCCACGGCTGGCTGTTGAGCTGCGAGGGCGCCCGGCCGGCCACCTCCATCAGGAGCCGCTGGTGCTCCTCGGAGACGGGGTCGGGCAGGAACGCGCCGTTGGTGGTCTTCCGGCGCCGGACGACATCGAGGAACTCCATGCCTCGATCCTGCCCCGATCGATCGCGCAGAGGGGGGAGCGGCGGCGGCCCGGGGCGCGCGCGGTAGCATCGAGGGTCCTGTGCAGGCTCGAGGGAAGCGGTGGAACGGTGAAGACGAGGGTCATCTTCTACCTTCTCGGAGGTGTGTTCGTGCTCGGCGCGGGCATCAACTCGGTCGTGGGCAGCGGCTTCTCGGTGCCGAACCTGCTGACGATGCTCTGCGGCGCGCTGATCCTCGCGATCGCCGGCTGGCAGGCGCTGCGCTCCTACCGCTCCGACCCCGACCGCGACGTCGAGCCCCCGCGCTAGAAGCCGGGGCGCGTCAGCGCAGGGCTGACCCGGCCCTGAGACGCTGGAGCACTCCTCGGCGCCGCGCCGGCCGCCGCGTCCGCCCGAGAGCGGCGAGCACGAACGGAGCCGCCGCCAGCGCGATCGCCGGGTGCCGACGTCCGTGCGTCCCTGCGAAGGGGATCACCGCCAGCGGGACGGCGGCGGGAGCCAGCGCGGACGCGGCGCGGGTGTCCGACCGTCGCAGCGTCGCCCAGGCCAGAGCGGTGAGCGTCGACGTGCAGATGTAGAGCGCGTGATGGATCCAGTGCCAGCGGCCCGTGCGGAGAGCGCCGGTGGCGACGGCGGTGCCGAGGGCGCAGTTGGCGGAGTAGCTGACAGCGGCGGCGCGCAGCCAGAGCGGACCGGAAGCGCTCACCCTCCGCCGCGTCCTCACACCTCGCCCCGCGCGAGCAGCAGCCGGTAGGGCGCCGCGCGCTCGACCCGCCACCCCTCGGGCGCCACAGCCCGCAGCTCGGCGGCGGTGAAGCTGCGCCGCACCGACAGCGACCCGTCGTAGTGGAGGAACGAGCCGGCCGCGATCGGTCGCGTGGCCAGCAGGTAGGCCGTGTAGGCCAGCCGCGAGCGCTCGATGTCGTTGTGCAGTGCGAGCGGGGCCAGGCGCTCGCTGTCGGCGAGCAGGTCGGCGAGTGATTCCGGCGACAGGTGGTGCAGCACGTGGTTGGAGGTCACCAGGTCGAAGTGCTCGCCCTCGGCGACCAGGTCGGCGCTGCTCGCGCGGCGGAACTCGACTCCGGGCGGCGCGGGCGTCGACGTGGCGAAGGCGGAGGCGCGCTCGTCCGGATCGACGGCGGTGATCGCCAGGCGGAGGCCGTCCTCGCGGGCCCAGCCGGCGAGGGAGTGGGCGACGTCGCCGCCTCCCGATCCGATGTCGAGCAGGCGGAACGGCTCGTCGGGCCGCAGCAGCGGACGCAGGCGCGAGCGGTAGAGGCCGCGCCACCCCGAGACCAGCCGGTTCACGGTGCCGAAGCGGGCGTAGGTGGCGTCGAGCAGGGTCCGGTCGCAGTCCGGGTCGTCCATCAGCTCCTGCTCGGAGACCTCGCGGTGGCGCAGATCCGGCGCGAGAGGGGCGCGCGGAGTCACTCCCCGCCCCGCTTGGTGAGCAGCGCGAGCTCGACGGTGAGGCCGGGCCCGAACGCCATCGCGCCGATCCGCTCGCCGTCGGCCGCCTCGCCGTGCAGCAGGCGCCGCAGGATGAAGAGGACGGTCGCGCTCGACATGTTGCCGTTGGTCCGCAGCACCTCGCGCGACGGGGCCAGCTGCTCGTCGCTGAGGGCGAGCGAGGCCTGCACCTTGTCGAGGATGCTGCGGCCGCCGGGGTGGATCGCCCAGCGCCGCACGTCGCTCCGCTCGACCTCGGCGCCGGCCAGCAGCGGGGCGACGGCCGCCTCGATGTTCGCTCCGATGATCGAGGGCACGTAGGTGCTCAGCCGCATCGAGAAGCCGTGGTCGCCGATCGTCCACGCCATCTCGGTCTCGCCCTCGTCGGTGAGCGTCGTGGCGAGCGCGTCGAGCTCGAGCACCGGGGCGCCGGGCGCGGCCTCGCGGGCGGTGACGACGGCCGCCGCACCGCCGTCGGCGAAGACGGAGGTCGCGACGATCTGCTCCGGATCGTTGGAGCTCGTGAGGTGGATGGTGCACAGCTCGACCGCGACGACGAGGACGACCGCCTCCGGGTCGGCCTCGCAGAACTGGCGGGCGGCGCGCAGGCCGGGGAAGGCGCCGTAGCAGCCCATGAAGCCGAGGTGGAAGCGCTGCGTCGAGGGCGCGAGGCCGAGGCGGCGGACCAGCTGGTAGTCGGGCCCCGGGGCGTAGAAGCCGGTGCAGGAGACCGTCACCACGTGGGTGACGTCCTCGGCGGTCATCGACGCGGACGCGAGGGCGCGGCGGGCCGCCTCCGTGAAGAGCTCGGGAGCGCGCTCGGTGTAGACGGCGTTGCGCGCGGCCGTCCCCGGGTCGAGCACCAGGCCGCTCCCCGCGTCGTAGAAGACGCTCGCACCCTCCCGCTCGACCCGGTCGAGCTCGTCGACCACCGTGCTGCGGGTGTCGATCCCGGACGCGTCGAAGGCCGCGCCGATCAGGCGGGACCCGAGCCGGGTCATCGCGGGCTGGGACGCGAAGAGGTCGCGCACCTCGGACTGGCGCAGGACCGTGGTCGGCACCGCCGTCTCGATGCTGCGGATGTGCACACTCACCCGCAGGAACCTATCGCGGAATCCTGCGGGTGAGCGGTGCCCTGGAGCGTGATCAGAGGATCGGCTTCCCGCCGGTGACGGCGATCGTCGACCCGCTGATGTAGCTCGCCTCGTCGGAGGCGAGGAGGACGTAGGCGGGGGCCACCTCGGCCGGCTGCCCGGGGCGGCCCAGCGGGACCTGCTCGCCGAACTCGGCGACGGCCTCCTCCGGCATGGTCGAGGGGATGAGCGGCGTCCAGATCGGGCCGGGCGCGACGGAATTGGCGCGGATGCCCTTCTCGCCGAGCGCCTGCGCGAACGAGGCGGTGAGGCTGAGGATCGCCGACTTCGTGGCGGCGTAGGGGAGCAGCTGGTACGACGGCTGGTCGGACTGCACCGAGCTCGTCGCGATGATCGACGCGCCCTCCTTCAGGTGGGGCAGCGCCGACTTCACGAGGTGGAAGTAGGCGCTGATGTTCGTCGCGATCGTGCGGTCCCACTCCTCGTCCGGGATGTCGGTGACGCTCTCGCGGCTCATCTGGAAGGCGGCGTTGCTGACGAGCACCTCGAGGTGGCCGAAGCGCTCGACGGTCTCGGTGACGACGGCGCGGCAGTGCGCCGGGTCCTGCAGGTCGCCGGGGAGGAGCAGCGCCTCGCGGCCGGCCTCCCGGACCCACTTGGCGGTGTCCTCGGCGTCGTCGTGCTCGTCGAGGTACGAGATCGCGACGTCGGCGCCCTCGCGCGCGAACGCGATCGCGACGGCCTTGCCGATGCCGCTGTCGCCGCCCGTGATGAGGGCGACCTTGCCGCTGAGGCGGCCGGTGCCGCGGTAGGTGGTCTCGCCGTGGTCGGCCTTCGGCGTCAGCTCGGCCTCGGTGCCGGGCGGTGTCTGCTCGGGGGATTCCGGAGTCATGACTCTCCCTCTCGTGTCGTCGGTCGGTCCCTCCATGCAAGCGGGTGGGAGGGAGGGGGCGCAGGGGGTTGACGCCCGGACCGCTCCGTCGTGTCGTCAAGCCCGCGACACCGAGGGCTCCCTGGGTCTTGACTGAGCGTGTCGCCCTTCTTCGGGGCGCTCGGCCAGGAGGTTCGACATGAGCACGACAGACAGGGATCCGGCTGACGGCGGACTGCCGCGACGGGCAGAGGGCTCGGCGGCGGGCGGCACGGCGCGCATCGGCTCCGCGGGGGATACGGGAGCGGCTGCGGCGACGGACCGCTCCGCGACTCCGGACCGTTCCGCCTCCTCGGACCGCTCCGCTTCGACGGACCGCTCCGACTCCGCGCATTCGGCTCCCGAGCACCGCGCGCCCGTCGACCCCGACTCCGCCGAGGCGAAGCAGGCCCGTGCGGCCGCGCGCAAGGACATCCACCAGCGCGAGCGCGACCGCTTCGGCGGCTTCAAGATCGGCTGCGCCTTCTTCGGCTGGCTCGCCGCCACCGGACTCGCCGTCCTCCTGACCGCCCTCGTCACCGCGATCGGGGCCGCCGTCATCGGCACCCAGGACGTCACCGGCGACCTCGCGGCCGACCCCGCCGCGTTCGGCTGGGCGGGCGCGATCGCCCTGCTGGTCATCCTCCTCGTCGCCTACTACTGCGGCGGCTACGTGGCAGGCCGCATGGCCCGCTTCAGCGGAGCGAAGCAGGGCGTCGGAGTGTGGGCCTGGGCGGTCGTCGTCGCGATCGTCGTGGGCATCGTCTCGGCGATCACCGGCGGCAGCCAGGCGCTCTCCGCGGTGAGCGGCTTCCCGACGATCCCCCTGGACGCCGGCGACGCCACGGCCGCGGCGGTCGTGACGGCGCTCGCCGCCTTGGTCGTCGCGCTGGTCGGCGCCGTGCTCGGCGGTCTCGCCGGCATGCGCTTCCACCGCCGCGTCGACCGCGAGGGCCTCTCCGGCCTCTCCGTCTGACGCTCCCGTCCCTCCTCTCTCCGCGAGACGCCGCTCCGGTACGCCACGCACGCCGTGCAGCGCACCGGAGGGGCAGCTCGCGGAGGGGAGGTAGGGTCCTTCGCGTGACGGGGGAACGAGGGACGCGGCTGGCGGGCGAGCTGCGGGGGTGGGACGCGGGCGCGCTCGCGGACCTGCGGGACGAGTACCTGGCGTTCCTCGAGCAGCGCGGCGAGTCGGCGCTCGAGCGCGACGGCGGCCCCGAGCACGTCACGGCGAGCTGCTTCGTGCTCTCGCCGAATCTGGCGCAGGTGCTGCTCTGCTTCCACCGCAAGGGCCGGTTCTGGGTGCAGCTCGGCGGTCATGTCGAGCCCGGCGACGACTCCACGGCCGACGCGGCCCTCCGCGAGGCGCGGGAGGAGAGCGGAGCGGCACGGCTGCAGCCGCTCGGCGTCCTGCCCCTCGACCTCGACCGGCACGCGCTCGGCGACGGCTTCGGCCGCTGCTCCCGCCACTGGGACGTGGGCTACGGTGCGATCGCCGACCCGGACGCTCCCGTGAGCGTCAGCGACGAGAGCGACGACGTGGCCTGGTGGCCGGTCGACGCGCTGCCCGCCGAGGTGCCGCCGGGGTTCGCCGAGCGGCTGGCCGCGGCGCTCGCCGCGGCGCGGCTGCTCCGCGGTGCGGGGTCGCTCGGCGGCTGACCGAGGCCCGCCTCCACCCACTCCGCGTCCCGGCAGCGCGCCTGCGACGAGTCCTCCCCGTGACTCCGGCGCCGTGCGGCACGATGGGGCGATGAGCAGCACCGCTGACCCCGTCGTCGTCCTCGCCGGTGCGAGCGGATTCCTCGGGACGGACCTCGCCCGCCGCTTCACCGCCGACGGCTGGACGGTGCGGAGGATCGGCCGCTCCGGGCCGGACGCGCGCCGGGGCGACACCGTCGGCATCACCCGCGTGCTCGACGGTGCGCGCCTCCTGGTGAACCTGGCCGGCAAGAGCGTCGACTGCCGGTACACCGCGGCGAACCGCGCCGAGATCCTCCGCTCGCGCGTGGCGACCACCGCGGAGCTGCACCGGGCGGTCGCGGCGGCCGCGACTCCTCCGCCGGTCTGGATGAACGCGAGCACGGCCACGATCTACCGGCACGAGGAGGAGCGGGCGAACACCGAGGACGAGGGCGTGCTCGGCGAGGGCTTCTCGGTCGATGTGGCGCGGGCGTGGGAGTCGGAGTTCTTCGCCGGGGAGACGCCCGGCGTGCGGCGCGTGGCGCTGCGGATGTCCATCGTGCTCGGAGACGGTCCGGCGACGGCGATCCTGCTGCGGCTGGCGCGGCTCGGCCTCGGCGGTCCGCAGTTCGACGGGCCGTGGCCCTCGACGCGCGCGCGCCGCGAGGCCGGCGTGCACCACGAGCACCGGCGCACCCGCGGCCGTCAGCACTTCAGCTGGATCCACGTGGAGGACGTCCACCGGTCGATCCGCTTCCTCGAGGAGTCGACCCTCGACGGGCCGGTGAACCTCGCGTCGCCGAATCCGAGCGACAACACCGAGCTCTCCCGGCTGCTCCGCGCCGCCGTCGGCCGCCGGATCGGCGTGCCGGCTCCGCGCTTCGTCCTCGAGCCCGCGACGCTCCTGCTCCGCACCGAGTCCGAGCTCCTGCTCAAGTCCCGCTGGGTCGTGCCCGCCCGCCTCGAGGACGCCGGCTTCACCTTCGCGCACCCCCACCTCGCCGAGGCCCTCTGCACCCTGGCCTGACCCGCCCCCCGCGAGGCGACCGACCTCCGCCGCGAGCCCGTGTCGCGGAGGTCCGAGTCCGAGTGCGGATCCACCCCACCCCGGCCACCCTCGAGGCGTCGACCGGAACGCGTGCCGAGCGTTCTGGACGCGCCGACCGCGCCCCGCTCTCCGAGTACCCGGCCGGTCTCTGAGTCGACCGCGCCACGCCGCGCGGGGAGCGGCGTGGCCGACATCACGCTGAGGTCGCTCTACTTCGCGACCTTCGCCGCGATGTCGCTCCGATACAGCCCGCCGTCGAGGTGGATCAGGTCGAGCGCGCGGTACGCCCGCTCCCGCGCCTCGGCGAAGTCGGCGCCGCGTGCGACGACGTTGAGCACGCGGCCGCCGGTGGCGACGAAGCTCCCGTCGACCAGCTGGGTCGCCGCGTGGGCGATGGTGACGCCGGGGACGTCCGCCGCCGCGTCGAGTCCGGTGATGGTCCGTCCGGTGACGGCGTTCTCGGGGTAGCCCTCGCTCGCGAGGACGACGGTGACGGCGACCTCGTCCGTGAACGCGGGCCACGGGACGGAGGCGAGCGCGCCGGTGGCCGCCGCGTGCAGCAGCGCGGACAGCGGGGAGGCGAGGCGGGGGAGGACGACCTGGGTCTCGGGGTCTCCGAAGCGGGCGTTGAACTCGATCACGCGCAGGCCCGCGTCGGTCACGATGAGGCCGCAGTAGAGGAGTCCGACGAAGGGGGTGCGCTCGCGCTCGAGCTGGCGGATGGTCGGGATGGCGACCGTGTCGATCACCTCGTCGACGAAGGCGCGCTCGCTCTCCCAGCGGTCGGCGAGCCAGGGGAGCGGGGAGTAGGCGCCCATGCCGCCGGTGTTCGGCCCCTCGTCGCCGTCGCTCAGGCGCTTGAAGTCCTGCGCGGGGGAGAGGGGGACGACGTCGTGGCCGTCGGAGAGGAGGAAGAGGGAGACCTCCTGGCCGGCGAGGAACTCCTCGATGAGGACGTCGCCGGACTGCAGCCAGAACTCGGCGTGCGCGATCGCGGCGCTGCGCGACTCCGTCACCAGGACGCCCTTGCCCGCGGCGAGGCCGTCGGCCTTGACGACCGAGGGGAGTCCGTACTCGTCGATGGCGCGGGTGGCGTCGACCAGGGTGGAGACGCGGGTCGCGCGGCCGGTGGGCACGCGGGCCATGTCCATCACGCGCTTCGCGAAGGTCTTCGAGCCCTCGAGTGCGGCGGCGGCCCGGTCGGGGCCGAAGGTGGGGATGCGGCGCTTGCGGAGCGCGTCGGCGACTCCGGCGACCAGGGGCGCCTCGGGGCCGATGACGACGAGCTCGATGCCCTGCTCCACCGCGAAGTCGCTGACCAGCCGGGGGCTGTTCGTGTCGAAGTGGATGACCTCGACGTCGCGCGCGATGCCGGCGTTGCCGGGCGCCGCGATGATCTCGTGGTGCTCCTCCTCCGCGAGGAGAGCCGTGATGATGGCGTGCTCACGGGCACCCGAACCGAGGACGAGGATCTTCACCCTGACAGGATAGGGCGCCCCGCGCCGGGGCTGGTCCCTGTGACGTCCTCCTCCGCAGGGCGGCGCTGCGGACGCCGACACGCCGGGCGGAGCCACGCGGAGGCCTCCGGGAGCGAGCGGCGGCGGCAGGATGGGTGGATGGCCAAGGGCAGGATCGACGAGGCGAGCGGGCAGTCCGCGGTGCGGGCGGCGCTCGCCGGAGGAGCGGACCGGAACACGACGGCGACGGCGGTGCGGTTCCTCCTGCAGATCATCGAGACGAACGTCCCCGGGCGCAGCGTCGAGGTGCGCGTTCCGCCGTTCGGCGCGGCCCAGTGCGTCGAGGGCCCGGGCCACACCCGCGGGACTCCGCCGAACGTGATCGAGATGGACGCGGCGACCTGGCTGCCGCTCGCGACCGGCTCGCTGCCGTGGAGCGAGGGTCTCGCGAGCGGGCGGATCCACGCCTCCGGAGTGCGCGCGGACCTCACGCCGTTCCTCCCCATCCTGCGCGTCGGCTGAGCGTCGGCGAGTTAACTTCTCGTAAACGCGGCGGCGAGCCGTCGTCAGAACGTTTGACCTGGGCTCCGCCGTCGGGTTGTCTGGGAATAACCCCCTCACGCGGCACGAATCCTCTCCGGATCCACCGCTCGATGCTTGGAGTCCCCTTCACGATGCGCAGTACTTCCCCGGGCCGACGCGGCCTCACCCGACTCCTCTCCGCGACCGCCGTCGGCGCCGTCGCCGGAGCGGCCCTCCTCGGCGCCACGCCCGCCGCGGCGGCCGAGGGCGATGTCGCCATCGACATCCTCTCGATCAACGACTTCCACGGGCGGCTCGCCGCCGACCGCGCCGTCGCCGGAGCCGCCGTGCTCGCCGGTGCCGTCGACTCCTACCGCGCCGCCAACCCGAACACGCTGTTCGTCTCGGCCGGCGACAACATCGGCGCCTCGACCTTCGTGTCGAAGGTGCAGGGCGACATCCCCACGCTCGACTCGCTGAACGCGATGGGCCTCGACGTCAGCACCCTGGGCAACCACGAGTTCGACCAGGGCCGCGCCGACGTCGACGGCCGCGTCGTGGACGCCTCGGCGTTCCCCTACGTGAACGCGAACCTCTACGACACCGCGACCGGCGAGCGCGCCTACTCCCCGTACGTGATCACCGAGCAGGACGGCGTCTCCGTCGCCTTCATCGGCGCGATCACCGAGGACCTCGGCAAGCTCGTCAGCCCCGCCACGATCTCGACGCTCTCCATCGAGCCGATCGCCGAGAACGTCAACGAGGTCGCCGCGCAGCTCCAGGACGGCGACGCCGCCAACGACGAGGCCGACGTGGTCGTCCTGCTCCTGCACGAGGGAGCCGACGCCGACGCGGCCGAGCTGAACACTCCGGAGGCGGACCCCAAGTTCGGCGCGATCGTCAACGCGGTCGCCCCGAACGTCGACGCGATCGTCTCGGGCCACAGCCACCAGGAGTACGACGCGGGCATCGACGCCGGTCGGGCCTTCCCGACCGTCGTGTCGCAGACCGGCAGCTACGCCGAGAACATCGGCCGCATGTCCCTGACCGTCGACCCGGCGACCAAGCAGCTCACCTCGCTCACCAGCGAGGTCGTGCCGCTGACGAAGGTCGTCGACGACCCGACCTCCGACGACCCGGCCAAGACGATCGTCGTCGGCGCCTTCGAGCCCGACCCCGAGGTCGAGACCATCGTCGCCGACGCCCAGGCCGTCGCCGTCCGCGAGGGCAGCGTGAAGGTCGGCACCATCACCGAGGACATCTCGCGCGCCTACCGCCCGGACGGCACCACGACCAACCGCGGCTCGGAGTCGACCCTCGGCAACCTCGTCTCGGACGCCCAGCTGTGGGCCACCCGTGAGCTCGGCACGCAGATCGCCTTCTCGAACGCGGGCGGCCTGCGCGACGACCTCTCCTACACCGCGACTCCGGACCAGCCCGGCGACGCGGACGGCGTGGTCACCTACGCCGAGGCCTCCGACGCCCAGCCCTTCGCGAACACCCTGGTGACCCTGCAGCTGACCGGCGAGCAGATCTCCGACCTGCTCGAGGAGCAGTGGGTGGGCAGCTCCAGCCACCCGCAGCTGAACCTCTCCACCTCGAAGGACCTCACCTACGTCTTCGACGCGACGGCGCCCGAGGGCTCGCGCATCTCGCAGGTGTTCTTCCAGAACGAGCCGATCGACCCGGCCGCGACCTTCACCGTCGTGACCAGCAGCTTCCTCGCGAGCGGCGGCGACGGCTTCAGCACCTTCACCGAGGGCACCGGCACGGCCGACTCCGGCCGCATCGACCTGGACGCCTTCGTCGGCTACATCCAGGACCTCGGCACCGTCAGCCCCGACCCCGTGCAGCGCACGATCGGCCTGACCGACAACGTCCCGGACTCGGGCGAGTACGCGGTCGGCGACACCATGACCGTCGACCTCTCCTCGCTCCTGTTCAGCACCGGAGCCGCGGCCGACACCACCGTGACCGCGAGCGTCGACGGCACCGTCGTCGGCACCGCGACGATCGATCCGACCCGGGCCGTCACCGACGACTCGACCGGTCGCGCCTCGTTCTCGGTCCCGATCGACGAGAGTCTGGCGGGCGGCGCGCACACCGCGACGTTCGCGCTCGACACCACCGGCACCGAGATCAGCGTCGGCTTCGCCGTCGCGGCCGGTGCCGGAGCGGGCACCCCGACTCCCGGACCGACCACGGAGCCGACGCCCGCGCCGACCACGCCGCCCACCACGGGCCCCGCGCCGACGCCGACCACTGCTCCGGTCGCCGGCTCGCACCACCTCGCCGAGACCGGAGTGGACGCGACCCCCGCGTTCGCCGCCGGGATCGCCGCTCTGCTGCTCGGTCTGGGCATGACGGTCGCGCGCCTGCGCCGCCGCACCGCCGCGAAGTAGCCGCACCGCGCGCACGACGGGCCCTCGACTCCGGTCGGGGGCCCGTCGTCGTGTGCGGTGCGAGCCGATGGTCGACCCCCGGGAGCCGCGGCGGGGAGGCGCTCCCCGAGGAGCGGCACCAGCCCCCGGAGACGCGAGAACGCCGCCTCCCGGTCGGGAGACGGCGTCGGAACGCGATGAGGTGCTGTCGCGGAGCGGCGGGGCTCAGTGCTGCGCGGGGACCTGACGGTAGCCGTCGCGGCTGGCGACGAGCACCGTCGACACCGTGCCCCATGCGGCGAGGCCACTGAGGACGACGAGGATTGCGATGCTCATGAGTGTTCTGCCTTTCGTTGCGGCGGCTTCTGATCCATCCGCCGGGATGCTGTGTACAACGTCCAGTGTCCGGCCCCGTGTTCCGTAGGACAATCGAACTGTTCTTGCCCTGACGTGTAGTTTCTCTACATGGACGTGCGACGGCTGGAACTGCTCCGCGAGCTCTCGATGCGCCGCTCGATCACGGCCGTGGCGGAGGCGACGCACCGCACGCCCTCCGCGGTCTCGCAGCAGCTCAAGGTGCTCGAGCGCGAGGCCGGCGTGCCGCTGATCGAGCGCTCCGGCCGCGGCGTGGTGCTCACGGCGGCGGGACGCGAGCTCGCCCGGAGCGCCACCGAGATCGCGATCGCGCTCGAGCGGGCCGACGCCGTCTGGCAGACGTTCAAGAACAACCCGATCGGCGAGGTCACCATCGCGACCTTCCCCACTGCGGGCCAGATGCTCCTCCCGAACGCGCTGGTCGCGCTCCGCAGCGTCGAGGGACTCGTCGTGCAGTGCGAGGACGCGGACCCCGGCACCGACGAGTTCGCCGACCTGACCGCCGACTTCGACATCGTGCTCGCCCACTCGCCCACCGGCAGAAGCGCCTGGGCCGGCCGCGGCCTCGCGATGGCGGAGCTGATGATCGAGCCTCTCGACATCGGCCTGCCGGCCGGGCACCGACTCGCGGACCGGGCGACGGTCTCGGCGGCGGATCTGGTCGGCGAGACCTGGATCGGCGTCCCGGACGGGTTCCCGTTCGAGCGCGTGATGCAGGACATCGAGACCGCGTCCGGCGAGGCGGTGCGGGTGGAGCAGCGCTTCGCGTCGACCCGCGTGACCGAGGCGTTCGTCGCGGCGGGCCTGGGCATCGCGGTGCTCCCGCGCTACACGGCGGGCGGCGCGGGAGTGGTGGTGAAGCCGCTCCGCGGGGTGAACTCCGTGCGGCACATCGTCGCGCTGATGCGGCCGGACCGGGCGGAGCGGCTCTCGGTCCGCACCGTCGTCCGCGAGCTGCGCGCGCAGGCGGGCCGGCTGGTGCACGCGCTCTGAGCGATCACGGTGCCGTGCCCTCGCCCGCACGGGGGAGAATGGAGGCATGAGCGATCCCGCCCGCCCCGAGGTCACCCGCGAAGAGGTCGACGTCCGCCGCTCCCCGCGCGTCTGGCGCATCCTGACCCTCGGCGTCGGGCTCGGAGCGATCGCGGCCTTCGTGCTGACCTTCGCGCTGCCCGAGACGCAGGGCTTCTCCCGCGGGCAGGTCTTCGGCTTCAGCCTGCTGCTCTTCGTGACGCTGTTCGGCGCTCTCGCGGGGCTCGTCGTGGTGCTGCTCGACCGGGTCGTCGGCCGGAAGGTCGTCCGGACCACCGCCGAGCGGATCGTCGAGCGCGAGGACGCGGCCGAGGAGCCCGTGGCCGAGGAGGCTCTGCCCGACGTGCGGACGACGTCCGACGAGGACGACCCGCAGACGGGGTCCGACCGGGTCTAGCCGGCGGAGGCGAGCCGCCCTGCGGCCGCTGCACTCCGCCCTGCGCTGAGGGTCCCGCCCGCGGCTCGCGCTCGCGGACGGGACCGCGGCGTCAGCGTCCCCGGCGCGACGAGGAGCGGCGGCTGCTGCTCGCGCTGGACGTCGGGCGCTTGGCGGCGGCGCGCTTGGCCTTCTGCGACTTCGAGATCTTCTTGGCCACGAAGGTGAGCAGGAACGGAAGGATTCGGTAGAACACGGGGGACTCCTCGGGTGCATGCGCGCGGGGCCGCGCACCCTCCGATCATGGAGCGGCGCACGGATCCGCGGCACCCGTTGCGCCGCGCCCGGCGCTGTGCAGAGCTCAGCTCAGCTGCGTGCGCTCCACCCAGTCGAGGTACTCCGGGGTGACGGTGCCCGTGACGTACTCGCCGGTGAAGCAGCTGGTCTCGAGGTCGGTGACGTCCGAGCCCTCGAGGATCGCCGCCTTCATGTCGGCGACCTCCTGGTAGATCAGCTGGTCGGCGCCGATCGCCTCCGAGATCTCGGGGATGCGGCGGTTGTGGGCCACGAGCTCCTGGCGCGAGGGCATGTTGATCCCGTACACGTGCGGGTAGCGCACGGGAGGCGCGGCGGACGCGAAGGTGACCGTGTTCGCGCCGGCCGCGCGGGCCATGTCGACGATCTCCTTGGAGGTGGTGCCGCGGACGATCGAGTCGTCGACGATCAGGACGTTCTTGCCCTTGAACTCGCTCGACATCGCGTTGAGCTTCTGCCGCACCGACTTCTTGCGGACCGCCTGCCCGGGCATGATGAACGTCCGGCCGACGTAGCGGTTCTTGTAGAAGCCCTCGCGGTACTCGATCCCGAGCTTCTGCGCGACCTGCATCGCGGCGGGGCGGGAGGAGTCGGGGATCGGCATGACGACGTCGATCGCTCCGCCCGGGGTGTACTGCGCGATGGTGTCGGCGAGGCGGTCGCCCAGGCGCAGGCGCGCCTCGTAGACCGAGATGCCCGACATCACGGAGTCGGGGCGGGCGAGGTAGACGTACTCGAACGAGCACGGGATGAGTCGCGGATCCTTCGCGCACTGGCGGCTGGCCATCCGGCCGTCGGGAGTGATGAAGACCGCCTCGCCGGGAGCGACGTCGCGGACGATCTCGAAGCCCTGCGCCTCGAGCACGAGCGACTCGGAGGCGACGACCCAGTCGTCCGGCGCGCCCGTGTTGCTGCGGCGGCCGACGATGAGCGGGCGGATGCCGAAGGGGTCGCGGAACGCCAGCAGCCCGACGCCGGCGATCAGCGCGATGGTGGCGTAGGAGCCCTCGACGCGCTCGTGCACGCGGGCGACGGCGTCGAACACCTCGTCGGCGTCGAGGTCGCGGCCCGACATCGAGGCCTGCAGCTCGTTCGCCAGCACGTTGACCAGCAGCTCCGTGTCGGAGGTGGTGTTGAGGTGGCGGCGGTCGATGCGGAAGAGCTCCTCGGTGAGCTCGCGCGTGTTCGTGAGGTTGCCGTTGTGGACGAGGATGATGCCGTACGGCGCGTTCACGTAGAACGGCTGGGCCTCCTCCTCGCGCTCGGCGTTGCCCTTCGTCGCGTAGCGCACGTGGCCGAGGCCCATGGATCCGAGCAGCGAGCGCATGTCGCGGGTGCGGAACGCCTCGCGGACCTGTCCCGCGGCCTTCTTGATGTGCAGGGTGCTGCCGTCGGCGGTCGCGATGCCGGTCGAGTCCTGGCCGCGGTGCTGCAGGAGGGAGAGGCTGTCGTAGATGGACTGGTTGACCGGTCCGGAGGACACGATCCCAACGATTCCGCACATGCCGGAGGGGCTCCCAAGGGGATAGCAGGGGGGTTTGACGGTCCATCCTGGCACGCGGGGGACTCATCCCCTAATGGTTCGCCGTGGGCGGATCCGTGGTCGTGGGGGTACTCAGGGCGGCGTCGACCGGCGGATCGGCCGGGCGGTCGGTCGGGGAGCCGCGCGGCCGCTCAGCTGCTCGGAGCCGTCCAGGCGCCGGCGAGGCTGCGGTCCAGGACGCGGCGCCAGCCCTGCGGAGCCGCGGACTCGCGGCTGGTCGTGCCCGCCATCCAGAGCAGGGCCATCAGGTCGTCGTGGGTGAAGTCGGGGGAGAGGGATCCGTCGCGGTGGGCGGCCTCGACGAGATCCCGGCCGAGCTCGATCGAGCGGTCGCAGGCCTCGATGAGGGCGACTGCGTCGGGGAAGCGGCGCAGCATCGCGTCGTTGAGGGCGGGGTCCTCCAGCTGGAGGTCGATCATCCCGGAGACGAAGCGCTCCAGGCGTCCGCGGGAGGACCGCTCGGCGAGAGCGCGCTCGGTCAGGCCCTTCAGCTTCTCGCCGGCGACGGCCGGGACGACGGCGTCGATGAGCTCCTCACGGGAGCCGACGCGGTTGTAGAGGGTGCCGATGCTCACGCCGGCGTGACGGGCGATGTCCTCGAGGGGGGCGGCGAGGCCGCGGGAGCCGAAGACCTCGAGGGCGGCGGCGTGCAGCTTCTCGACGTTCCGCTGCGCGTCCCGGCGCAGGACCTTCTGCTCGTCCACGCGATCCTCCCGATGATCTTGAGGTGCCACTCAACTTATGGTCCAATGAGTCTTGAGGCTGACCTCAACTTAGCAGCCCCGCTCATCGCGCCCCGGGGCGCACGACGACAGGACCTCCCATGCCCCTTCTCACCGTCGTCGGCGCGGGCCCCGGCCTCGGCCTCGAGATCGCCCGCGTCTTCGGCCGGGCCGGCTTCACCGTCGCCCTCGTCTCGCGGAACCAGGAGAAGCTGGACGGCCTGGCCGCCCGCCTCGCCGAGGAGGGCATCGAGGCGACGGGGTTCGCCGCCGACATCGCGCAGCCCGAGACCCTGACCGCCGCGCTGCGGGCGATCCGTGCCGACCTCGGTCCGATCGACGTCCTCGAGTTCTCCCCCGCCGACTCCGCTCTCACCCCGGTCGGCGTCCTGGACGTCACGCCCGAGAACCTGCAGCCGCAGATCGACTTCTACCTCGGCGGCGCGCTCCGCGCCGTCGGCGAGGTGGTTCCGGACATGATCGCCGCCGGCAGCGGGACGATCCTCGTCACCACCGGCGGCGGCTCCGTCTCCCCGCACGCGGCGCTGGCGAACATCAACATCGCCGCCGCGGGCCTGCGGAACTGGGTCCTCAACCTCCACTCCGCGCTCGAGCCCCGGGGCGTCTACGCCGCCCACGTGGCGATCACCGCCCTCATCGACGGCGGCCACCCGGACGCGGCGGCCGAGGTCATCGCCCGGTCCTACCTCGACCTCCACCGCAGCCGCGACCGCGCCGAGCTGCACTACGTGGCCTGGGACGCGTGACCGCGGGCGCGGAGCGGGAGCTGCCGGCGAGGCGGACCCGGATCCGCGCCGCGGCGGGAGAGGGCAGTCGGTAGGGTCGTCGCGTGAGTGATGAGACGAGCAGCTACGCCCGCGCAGGAGTCGACACGGCGGCGGGGGACCTCGCCGTCGAGCTGATGAAGTCGGCGGTGTCGGCGACGCACGACAGCCGGGTCCTCGGCGGGGTCGGCGGCTTCGCGGGCCTGTACGACGTCTCCTTCCTCCGCGACTTCCGTGCCCCCCTCCTTGCCACCTCGACCGACGGCGTCGGCACCAAGGTCGCGCTCGCCCAGGCGATCGACAAGCACGACACCATCGGGCAGGACCTCGTCGGCATGGTCGTCGACGACATCGTCGTGGTCGGCGCCCGCCCGTTCTTCATGACCGACTACATCGCGTGCGGCAAGGTGGTCCCGGCCCGCATCGCCGACATCGTCGCCGGCATCGCGCGCGCCTGCTCCGAGACGGGCACCGCGCTCGTCGGCGGCGAGACGGCCGAGCACCCGGGCCTGCTCGGACCCGACGACTACGACGTGGCGGGCGCGGCGGTCGGCGCGATCGAGGCGGACCAGGTGCGCGGCGCCGACCGCGTGCGCGACGGCGACGTCGTGGTGGCGATGGCCTCCTCCGGACTGCACTCGAACGGCTACTCGCTCGTGCGCCACATCCTCGCCGAGCGCGGCATCGGCTTCACCGACCGCTCCGAGGAGCTGGGCGGCGTGGTCGGCGAGGTGCTGCTGGAGCCGACCCGCCTCTACACCCGGCCCCTCCTCGACCTGCTCGACGACGCCGAGCTCGGCCCGGCCGTCCACTCCATCAGCCACGTCACCGGCGGCGGGATCGCGGCGAACCTCGCCCGGGTGCTGCCGCGCGGCTCCTGGGTCGAGGTCGAGCGGGCGAGCTGGAGCCCGTCCGACGTGTTCCGCGCGCTCGCCGGGATGTCCGGCGCGACGCTCGAGAGCACCGAGGGCACCTGGAACCTCGGCATCGGCATGTTCGCCGTGGTCGCGGCGGAGGCGGCCGACGGCATGATCGCGCGCCTCGAGCGCTCGGGCGTCCCGTCGTGGGTCGCGGGCCGCGTCTCGACGGCCGCGCGCGGGTTCGAGGGCTTCGAGCAGGGCGCGAAGGGCGTCGACGGCGGAGCGGTCCGCCTGGTCGGGTCCTACGCGGGCTGATCCCCGGAGGCGCCGCGGATCAGCGCGGTGCGGCGTGCGCGCGCTCCCAGGAGTGCTCGTGCCGGGTCAGCAGCCACGAGCCCGCCGCGCAGAGGGCGCAGGCGGCCGCGGTGGCGAGCAGGGCGGTCGCCCAGGTCGGGGCGTCGCGGCTGACGAGCAGGTTCGCGGAGGCGACCAGCACGCCGAGACCGGCGCCCGCGCTGGTGCCGAGCACGAACGGGCCGTCGCGGCGGCTCGCGACGCGCACCGCGACCATGCCGGCGACCGCTCCCGCGCCTCCGACGACTCCGATGCCCGCGCCGGAGGCCGCTCCCATGAGCAGGCCGAAGCTCACCAGCCCGGGCGGGCCGTCGGCGGCGAGGACGCCGGGCAGGTAGAGGACCAGGGCGACGGCGGCGCCGACCGCGCCGCCCACCAGGATCGCGCCGACCAGCAGGGCGGCGGTGACGTAGCCGACCCGCGCGACAGGCCGCGCGGATCCTCCGGGTTCGAACATTCGCGACTCCATCGACGCGGGCCCGCGGGGCAGCGGGCGGTCCTCGGACAGTACGCCCGAACGCCCCTCGGCGGAACCGCCGTCGGGGATCGGCGGGACTAGCGGCGAAGGGTCTCGCTCGGGAGCTCGCCGAAGCGCGTCGCGTAGTGCTGGGCGAAGCGGCCACCGCTGATGAACCCCCAGCGGGCGGCGACGTCGCCGACCACCAGTGAGCCGGCCGACCCGGACACGAGCTCCTCGTGCGCGCGCTCGAGGCGGACGTCGCGCAGGTAGTGCCGCGGGGTCTCGCCGAAGGCGCGCTGGAACGCCAGCTGCACGCCGCGGACCGTGAGCCCCGCTGCGTCGGCGATGTCGGCCACTCCGAGGGGCAGATCGGCGTTGGCCTGCACGAACTCCACGGCCCGGCGGAGGCGCCGCGCGCTGACCGAGGGCGGCACGGCCGGCAGCGGGGCGATGCGGTGGGCGAAGGTCTGCAGGGCGGCGAGCGCGGCGATGCGGGCGACGCCGTCGCGCTGCAGCACGGTGGGCGTGTGCGCGGAGGCGAGGGTGTCGCGCAGGAGCCGGATCGCCGCCCACCAGGCGGTCGTGTCGCGCGCCACAGGGGCGAACCGCAGCGGGCCGGGCTCGGTGCCGTGCAGCTCCGCGGCGATCGCCTCGAGGTGGGCGGCCTCGAAGTGCACGAGCGCGTCGCGGTACTCGAGGGCCTCGAAGCCGAAGGGCCGGCCGCTCGGGAACATGGCCGGGCGGCCGACGACGAGGCGGTGCTCGTCGCGCCCCAGATCGAGGGAGGCGCGCCCGGCGGTCAGCCAGAGGGCGACGTAGACGTCGCTCGGGGCCACCGTGCCGCGCACCCGGCCCAGGAAGGAGGCGGAGTGGAGGCTGACGGGCCCGGGCCCGGTCGTCGTGTAGCGGAACGCGAACGGCACGACCGAGCGCTCGGCCCGGAAGCCGGAGCCGTTGTACGAGCCGGCGTAGAAGTCGCGCGCCTCGTCGAGGTCGTTCCCGCGACGCTCCGACTGCCACACGGGCAGCCGTGCGGACGGGGAAGTGCTCATTCGGTCAGTGTCCCAGGGGGCACCGACATTCTGCACTCAGTGGCGGAAAGCGGGAGAACGTGCGCAGCCGAGCGACCCGCGCTCCAGGTCGGGTCCCTCACCCGCCGGATCCCCGTCCGCACGCGAATCGGGGCCGCCCCGAGGGAGCGGCCCCGATTCACGGGAGGAGTCACGCACGCTTCTGGTGCGGCTCCTCGACGAGGTCCGTGTCGTCGCCGTCGTCCTCGGCGTCGATCCACTTCGAGTAGTCCGGCTCGTCCGGGTGGCTGAGCTCGCGCTCGAGCGCGCTGTAATCGACCGCCGGGCTGAACGACTTCAGCTCACGGGCGATCTTGGTGTTCTTCGCCTTCTGACGGCCGCGCCCCATGGGTGACCCCCTCACGATGACAGGCCAGACGGGCAGTGAGCCGGCTGGGGAAAAGAGCAGACAGGGAAAGTTGAAATCTACGCGGTAGTTTAGCAGACGGGGGACACGCCACCCCGGGCCTCGATCTGCCGGACGGCCGCCCATCCTCGACCGCGTCAGGAGCACCGTGGACAGCGTCGCCCCACCGTGTCCCGTCGTGGTGATCGGCGCGGGCCAGGCGGGTCTGTCCGTGGCCTACTACCTGCGCCGTCTCGGCCTCGTCCCCGGGCGCGACCTGATCGTCCTCGACCGCGGTCCGGAGCCCGGCGGGGCCTGGCAGTTCCGCTGGGAGGCCCTGCGGCTCGGCTCCGCGCACCGCGTGCACGATCTCCCGGGCATGGAGCGGATGGGGTTCTCGTTCCGCACGGCCGATCACCGGCGACCGGCACGGGACGTGGTCCGCGAGTACTACGGGCGCTACGAGGAGGAGCTCGGTCTCGAGATCCGCCGTCCGGAGTCGGTGCGGCGCGTCACGAGTGCGACGCCGCACGACACGGGGTCGCCGCTCGTCGTCGAGTCCGACCGCGCGGTCGAGCGCGCGAGCCTGCTCGTCAACGCGACCGGCACCTGGGGATCGCCCTTCGTCCCGCACTACCCCGGGCGCGACCGCTTCCGCGGCGTGCAGATCGACCCGACCGAGTACGTCCGCGCCGAGGACTTCGCCGGGAAGCAGGTGCTCGTGGTCGGCGGCGGCACCTCGGCGATCGGCTTCCTGCTGGAGCTCGAGCGGGTGGCGCGCTCGCTGACGTGGGCGACGCGGCGACCGGTGGTCTACCACGACGGCGAGCAGCTGGCGATGGAGTCGGCGGTGGAGGCGGTGGCCGAGCAGGACCGCGCCGCCCGCGCCGGCCTGCCCCTCCCGAGCATCGTCGGCGGCACGGGCGTGCAGCGCACCCGCCGGGTGGTCGCCGGGATCGAGCGCGGGCTCCTGCACGAGCGGGGGATGTTCTCGTCGATCGAGGAGGAGGGCGTGCGCTGGCCGGACGGCTCCTTCACGCGCGCCGACGCGATCATCTGGGCGACGGGCTTCCGGCCGGAGCTGCGCCACCTCGCTCCACTCGGGCTGCGCGAGCGCGAGGGCGGCATCGCGGTCGCCGACGGCGCCTCGCTGACGGATCCGCGCGTCTTCTTCGCCGGCTACGGCCCGACGGCCTCGACCATCGGGGCGAACCGCTCGGGCCGGCGCATCGCGCGCGCGGTCGTGGCGCGTCTGCCCTGAGCGCGCAGTCCCTGAGCCGGTCTGCTCTGAGCCGGTCTGCCCAGAGCGGCGCGGCGCCTCAGATCCTACCGTCCCAGTCCACCGGCACTACCGAGCCGCGGTAGCGGATCCCGTCCACGCGGATCCGCCCGGCGAGCGCGGGCGAGAGCGGCGCGACGACCAGGGTGTCGCCTGCGGGAGCGAGCCCCAGCGCCACCGACAGCACGGCGACGGAGGCGGCCGCCGACCAGGCCTGCGGTCGGCAGGCCGCCGGGTACGGCACCGGCGCGTGCACCTCGGCGGCGGGGTCGCCCGAGTGCAGCTCGGGCATCCGGTAGCCGAAGCTCTCGGCCGCGGCGATCAGTCCGCGCGAGAGGGTCGTCGCCTCCGCCCCGAAGCCCTCCCGGGCGAGCCCGGTGACGGCGATCGCGGTGTCGTGGGCCCAGACGGAGCCGCCGTGGTACGACAGCGGCCAGTAGCCGCCCGAGCCGGTGTCCAGGGTGCGCAGGCCGAAGCCCGAGTCGAGCCCGGGGGAGACCAGCAGCTCGGCGACCCGGGCGGCGTGCTCGGGGGAGAGGATGCCGGTGCCGAGGAGGTGGCCGAGGTTGCTGGTGATCGTGTCGACCGGGCGCCCGGCCGCGTCGAGCGCGATCGCCGGGTAGCCGCCGTCGGCGTCGTCGATCCAGAACGCCTCCGCGAAGCGCGCCTTCAGCGTCGACGCCGCCTCGCGCCACTCCGAGCCGTCGCGGCCGAGGTGCTCGAGCAGCGCCGCTCCGCCTGCCATGGCCTCGTGGGCGTAGGCCTGCACCTCGCAGAGCGCGATCGGACCCTCGGCGAGCGTGCCGTCGCGCCACTGGATCGAGTCGCCCGAGTCCTTCCAGCCCTGGTTGGCGAGCCCGTGCCCCGTGGTGTCGACGTACTCGAGGAACCCGTCGCCGTCCGGGTCGCCGTCGTCGCGGAGCCAGCGCAGCGCCGCCTCCAGAGCGGGCAGCAGCTGGGCACCGGCAACCAGTACCCGCTGCAGCTCGCGGCCGCGGTGCTGATGTCGATCCCGGTGGCCGTGCTGTTCTTCGTCTTCCAGCGGCGGATCATGAACACGACCGAGGGCGCGGAGAAGGGCTGACGCGGGGGCTCCGGCTCCTGCTGAGCGAGCATCACGCGTGGGTGACCGGTTCCTGCTGATCGAGCAGCGCACAGGGCGCGTATCGAGATCCGTGTCCGTGCGACGGGTCTCGATACGCCCCTGCGGGGCTGCTCGACCAGCATGCGGGAGTGCCGCCGCTACTTCGCGAGGAACTCCAGGACGACGCGGTTCCACTCCTCCGGGTGGCTCACGGTCACTCCGTGCGGGGCGCCGTGGACGACGTGCAGCTCGGAGCCGGGGATCGCCGCGTGGGTGCGGGCGCCGGAGCCCTCGAACGGAACCGTGCCGTCGCCGTCGCCGTGGATGACGAGCGCGGGCACCGACACGTTGGGCAGGTCCTCGCGGAAGTCGGTGGTCGCGAACGCCGTCATGCAGGCGAGGGCGGCGTGCTTGGCCGACTGCTTCGCCAGAGCGATCGCCTCCTGGCGCTGCTCCTCCGTCACCTTCAGCACGCCGTCGACCGAGAAGAAGTCGGTGGTGAACTGGTCGTAGAAGTCGTCCTCGCTCTTCGTGAGGCCCGCGGTCATCTGCGCGGCCTGCGCCTTCTCGAGCGGGCCGTCCGGGTTGTCGTCCGTCTTCATCAGGTACGGCGGGACGGCCGAGGCGAAGACGACGCTGTGCAGGCGATCGGCGCCGTACTTCGTGAAGTAGCGGGCGACCTCGCCGCCGCCCATCGAGAAGCCGACCAGGGTGACGTCCTGCAGGTCGAGCTCGGTGAGGAGGGTGTGCAGGTCCTCGGTGAGCGTGTCGTAGCTGTAGCCGGTGAGCGGCTTGTCGCTGCGCCCGAAGCCGCGGCGGTCGTAGGTGACGACGCGGTAGCCGGCCTCGGCGAACGCGGGGACCTGCTCCTTCCACGACTCGCCCGAGAGGGGCCAGCCGTGGATGAGGACCACGGGGCGGCCCGATCCGCCGGTGTCGTCGACGTGCAGGTCCGTGTCCTTGAAGAGTCCGTGGTGGGCGGTGATCTCGGCCATGGCGAGTGCTCCTTCCGGCGCCGACGATCGGCGTCACTCGATGTTCGAGGACGTCCCTGCGAGCGGATGGCCGGGGCGGGGAGGGTTGACAGCTCCCGTCAGTCCGCAACGACGGCCGCGGCGAGCCCCTGCAGCGCCGCGTGCAGCCCAGCGCTCAGGGGCAGCCCGGCGTCGAGCACGGCGTTCGCGGCGGCGACCAGCACCGGTGCCGCGGGGGAGGAGACCACGGTGAGGCCGGCGGGCGGATCCGCGTCGCCCGAGGGCCGCACGACCAGGACGAGCCGGGAGCTGGGAGCGCTCGTGCTGATCGTCGCTCCCGATCGGGCGGGCAGCACCGCGAGGGTGCCGCGGCCGACGAACTCGCGCTCCTCCCGACTGGCGACGGTGAACGCGCCCTCGAGCGGGAGCAGGAGCACCACCGACCCCGGGTCGGCGCGGGGGCTCGGGCGGAAGTCGATCGTGCCGGCCGTGTGCCAGATCCGGCGAAGGAGCACGCCCTCGGCGGCCGCTTCCTGCCCAGTGACGGCGAGGGCGGGGTCGGGCCCGGCCTCGGCGTGGCGGGCCCGCAGCCAGTGCCGGGCGGAGTCGCCGCGGAGGGGCATCGGGTGGATCAGCGGATCGGACACGGCGGCTCCCGAGGAACGCGGACCTGAATCGGCCGAGACAGTGAGGAACCATCATCCTAGGAGCGGCGGGAGGCGTCGTCCCCGGAGTGGCGCGTCCTCACATGCCGATGCCGCCCCGGCCGCGCTGAGCGCGACGCCGGAGCGGCATCCGAAGAGTGGTGCGGACTACTGGAATCCGCCGCCACGGTCCTCCGGGTCCTCGATCGGGTCGGAGTCGGGAGTGTCGATCGAGTAGGTCACGTGGACCGCCTCGCCGACCTCCTTCGCGGAGACGGCGTTGTAGACGAGGTGCGTCTCCTGGCCGTCGACGGCGGCGTAGACGTCGACCTCCTTCTCGTAGCCTCCCTCGGTGCTGACGCGGTTCTCGGTCTGGCCGTCGAACGGCCCGCCCTGGAAGAAGGCGAGGTAGCTCTCGCCCTCGGCGAGTGCGCGGATGTCGTTGCTCATGCCCCCAGGTCTACCACTCGGCGCCTCCCCGCCGCTCGGCCTTGCGCTCGGCGGGCGGAGGAGGGCCGGGGCGGCGGCGGCCTTGCCTCGAGGCGGCGGCACTGCTCGACGGGATCTCTCCGCACGCGCCGTCAGGGCACGAGCCTCTGCGTGATCGAGGCCGTCGGCCCGCTCAGCGCGATCTCGGCGAGCGCGCCGTTGACCAGGGGCATCTGCGGCGGCTGGTGCCCGGTGTCGACGTCGAGGATCACCGGCACGCTGAGATCGCCGAGTGCGCGCCGCACCGCGTCCTCCTGGCTCAGCTCGGGCAGGGACGCGCCCGCGGTCCGGCCGATCAGGACGCCGGTCGCCTGCTCGAACCAGCCCGCGAGGCGGAGGGAGGTGAGCATCCGGAGCACCGAGACGGAGTCGGACCCGGCCGCCTCCAGGTAGACGACGGTGCCCTCCGGCGCGTGCCGGCGAGCGAAGCCCGGAACGTCGCCGTAGGGCGTGCCCGCGAGCAGGGACACCGTCTCGAGGCATCCGCCGATCAAGCGGCCGGACATCGCCGCGTCCGCTGACCCGTCGAGCGAGCGCCAGCGGGTCGGCTCCTCGTAGGCCCGATCGCGGTCGAGCGGCTCGTCCGCCCACGCACCCCACGGACGGCTCCGGCGTCGCGGCGCGGCGTGCTGCGTGAACGCGGCTCCGGGCTCGAGGCCGGCGACCTCCGTCCAGCGGTGGAACCCGACCGGCAGCTCCCACGGCTCGTCCATCAGATTGGCGCCGTGGATCGTCGCGAGCCCGGTCGTCGTCGTCAGGGGCAGGAGCAGCGTCGAGACGTCCGACCAGCCGACGAACCAGGGCCGGGCCTCCGCGAGGGCGTGCCAGTCGAGCCTCTCCAGCAGCTCGACGGCGAGCTCGCCGCCCCATGGAGGAAGGACCGCGTCCCCGCTCCGGAAGGCGTCGTGCAGGTCGGCCGCCCGATCCTCGGCGGACGCCGGAGCGAGTCCGCCGAGGAGGGCGTGCGGCCTGAGCCGAACGTCGTAGCCCGCCGAGCCGAGTCGGCGCGCGGCGTCCTGCAGCCGGTCGTGCAGGTGCGCGGGGACTCCCATCGAGGGCGCGGGCACCTCCACCCGGCCTCCGACGCGGAGGGGCGCGGGGTACGTGATGCTCGCCATCCGACGACGCTAACGCCCCTCGCGGCGACCGGCTTCGGATGCCCGGTCCGGCGAGTACCTCCGCGCCCTTCCTGCCCCGACTCGCCAGCCGAGCGCGATCGCGAGAGGGGTCGGCGCGAGTGCCGCGCCGCCCACCCACCCACTCGTGCGCAGCGCCGCCCGCCGGGAAGAAAGATGGGGCCAGGAGGCGCACCGGAACGTGACGTCCCGGTCTCGCACAGGCGTCTCGGTTCCGCTGCTGCCAGCGGCGATCCGCGACACACGGCTCCTTCAGCTCGTGAGGCGGCCGATCTCGTCCTCGGAGAGGAGGCGGTCGGAGTAGAGCACGATGCGAGCCGCGGGGTCGGGGCTGTGCGCATCGGGGCCCGCCCACCTCCGTTCGAGACCGAGTCGAGCGACCGTGCGGTGCGATCGCTCGTTCCGTTCCGCGACGACCGCGGTCACGGGGAGCTCCGGCCGGAGCCGCCGCGCCCGAGCGATCCCTGCGGAGGCGACCTCCTGGGCGTACCCCCTGCCCCAGTGGTCCGGATGGACGGTGAACGCGACGTTCCAGGCCGTGTCGGCGAGGAGGGTGCATCCGCCGATCCCGATCGCGCCGTCCGCGCCGCCCTCGGGACTCCGCAGCCGGACGACCCAGCTGCTGAGGTCGTCCCGTGCCCACTGCGCCGTCCGGCGGGCGAGCACCGCCCGGGTCTGCTCGACGGAGTCGTGCCGGAGGAGGGGGTCGCCCGCCGCGATCCGCTCGTCGGAGTACAGCCGCCACAGCTCGTCCAGATCGCTCTCGGCGGGACGGAACAGCCGGAGCCGCTCGGTCGTCTCGTCGGGGCGATCACCGGCGCCGATGCTGCTGCCGCTCGCTCGAGGAGGGATTCGGGACCATCGGGGCGGTCGCCGAGGAGTGAGGCGAGCGCGGTGACCGCGCCAGGACGTCCACCCGCTCAGCCCGCGATCAGGCCGGTGAGGCGGTCGGCGGCGGCTCCGACGGTCGAGACCGCGCTGACCGTGACGAGGCAGGCGACGCCCCAGAACCAGGTGCGACCGGGTGCCCCGGCGCTGCGCCGCTCGAAGGCGAGCCACCAGGCGCCGACCACCGAGACGCACGCCGCGACCACCGAGCCGAGCGCCATGCGGACGTACTCCTCCGGTCCGGGGGAGGACCAGGCCGTGGTCGCGAGGACGATGAGCAGCGGGACCACGATCATGCCCAGCGCGCCGAGCAGCACCGCGTGGAGGTGACTGCGGGGAGGGGCCCCGGCCGTCGTCGTCGCGGTCCGCGTCCGAGTCGTGTCCATGCCGCGTCCCCCGTCGCCGCGGTCCGGTCCGCGCTGCCCCGACGCTATCCGCTCGCCGTCCCGCCGTCACCCAGCACCTCGAAGTGGGCCGCGTGCCCGGGTGGGGTCAGCACCGCGCCGCCCCGGCCGAACGCCGAGAACGTAGGATGTCCGGGATGACGATCGGACGCCGCCTCTTCCTCTCGGGAGCCGCCACGGGAGTCGGGCTCCTGGCCCTCGCGGGCTGCACGCCGTCGCGTCCGACGCCGACCCGCTCGGTCACGAAGGCCCCCGTGCCCACGCCGAGCACCACCGCCGTCCCCGCGCCGGCCGCCTTCGTGCGCTCCGCCTGGGCCGAGGATCCGTACGCGCTCGGCTCCGTCTCCTACCTGCCCGTCGGCGCGACGCCGCAGCACCGCACCGACCTGGGTACCGCGGTCCTCGACCGCGTCTTCCTCGCGGGCGAGGCCACCGACACGGAGGCGCCCGGCACGCTCCAGGGCGCCTGGAGCTCCGGGGTCCGCGCGGCCGCCGAGATCAGCGCCGTCGCCGACGAGGGCGAGCGGATCGCGATCGTCGGGGCCGGTCTCGCCGGAGCGGTCGCCGCGCGGCGCCTGTCCGACGCGGGCTTCGACGTCACCGTGGTCGAGGCGCGCGAGCGCACCGGCGGCCGCATCGCCACCGCGACTCCGGACGGCTGGCCGATCGCCGTCGAGACCGGAGCCTGGGCCCTCACCGGCGCGGGAGCCGCCCTGCGCGAGAGCATCGCGGACGCGGGCGTGGTCACGACCGCGGTCGACCTCGCCGACGTCCGCTCGAGCGACGCCGACGGCGCGGCTCTCGACACCGGCACCACGGGTGCCGACGCCCTGACCCGTGCTCTCGAGTGGGGAGCGGAGCAGCCGGAGGATCTGGCGCTCGCCGAGTCGTTCGCCGGCTCCGGAGCGCCCGATCCCGCCGAGGCCGAGCCGGGCTCCGGCGACGGCGACGTCGCCCGCGTGGCGGCGCACCTCGCCGGGACGACCGCGCTGCGCACCGGCGCCGCTCCCGAGGAGCTCTCCTCCTGGTACGGACTGGGCGACGCCTCCGCCGCCACGACCGCGGAGGAGCTGAGCGACGACTCCGGCGACGCGCTGCTGACCGACGGGCTCGCGCCCCTGGTCGACACCTTGCTCGCTGACGTCGAGGTCTCGCTGCGCGCCGTGGTGAGCGGCATCGGCTACACGGAGACCGGCGTCAGCATCCGCCTGGGCACCGGCGAGTCGTTCACAGCCGACCGGGTGCTGGTCACCGTGCCGATCGGGGTGCTCCAGACGGACGCGATCGCCTTCGACCCGCCGCTCCCGTTCGCGCAGCGCGCGGCCGTCGCGGCCCTCGGCTCCGGTGTCGTCGAGACGCTGTGGCTGCGCTTCGACGAGGCGTTCTGGGAGGCCGACGCCCCCGCGCGCTGGTCGCTCGTCGGCTCCGAGGCGGGCATCACCGAGTGGCTCAATCTTCAGCCGTCGACCGGCGAGGCGGTGCTCGTCGGGCTGGTCGGAGCGGATCAGGCCCTCTCGCTGCAGGACCTCAGCGACGACGAGCTGGTCACCCTCGCGCAGACGGCGCTCGAGCCGTTCGCCGTCGTCCCCGGCTGACGAGCTCGCGGAGCCGCGCCAGCGGGCCCCTCCACTCCGACGCGTGCGCCGCCCCGAGCGGCCGCACCCGGCTGAGCGCGAGGACGAACGCGGCAATGCCGGAGATCAGGCTCAGCACGATCACGTCGTAGAGCACGAACATCACGGGGCCGTCGACCTGGCCGGGGTCGAGGAAGAAGTAAGGGTACCAGCCGATGAGGGCCCCGCGGACCAGGGTGATGACGCCCCAGACGATCGGGAAGCCGAGCACGGTCAGCGCCCCGCGCCAGGCGACCGGGCGGCGGCCGGGTCCGAGGATCCAGTCGAGGATCGCGAGCGTCGGGATCACGAAGTGCAGGAGCGCGCTCGACCAGGGCACGTCGACCCGCACGCCGCGGTTGTTGGCCTCCACCGCGATCAGCCCGAAGACGATCCCCGACACGACCATGTAGGTGAGCACGAGCGCCCGCACGGTGCTGAGCCAGCGCGGCTCCCGCTCGCGCGCGAGGGCGACCAGGCCGGACAGGCCCAGCACCACGACCCCGGCCATGTTCGACTGCGTCGTGAAGTAGGCGAAGAAGTTGTCGATCTGGAACGCGCGGAAGCCCAGGGTGTAGAAGAAGTCGCCGACGAGTCCGACCGCGCCCAGCCCGGCGAGGGCCAGGCGGAGGATCGCGAACGCCTTCCGCACACCCGCTCCGATCCGTCGCCGCTGGGCCCGGAGGGCCGGACTTCCGGACGATTCTACGGTCGCCGCGCTCGGAGCTCCCCGAGCGCGCGGCTCCGCCGGACGGGGGAGGCGGGCCCCGCGGAGGCGATCTAGCGTGGAGGGATGGCGCGCGCACAGGACGGGAAGGGTTCGGGTCGGATGTCGTCGGAGGAGGCGTCCCGGCGCTGGAACGCGGTCACGGGTCCGCTGTTCCTCGCGGCGGGAGCGGTCTTCGCGGTCCTCGGGAATCCGGTCTGGCCGGTGTTCCTCGTCCTGGGGATCACGTTCCTCGGGCTGACCGCCGGCCCCGGGAGGCCGACGAGCCGGAGCGGAGCGCAGGAGCCGGACCGCGATCGGTGACGCGCGCTTCGCGACGCGGACACTCGCCGGTCGCGTTGCCGGGATAGCGTGCGTGTCATGCCCTTCACGCCGAGCCACGCCGTCGTCGCGCTCGCGTTCTCGTACGGCCGGATCCCCGCCGCGGCCGTGGCCATCGGCGCGATGGTCCCGGACATCGGCATGTACCTCCCGATCGCCGTCGCCCGCGAGTCCACCCACTCCCTCCTCGGCGTCGTCACCGTCGACCTGCTGCTCGGAATGCTCGGCCTCGTGCTGTGGAGCGCGGTCGTCGCTCCGGCCTGGCGCGACCTCGCGCCCGCGCTGGTCCGCTCGCGCCTGCGTCCCCGGCGCTCGCCGCCCCGCGGGGCCGCCGAGTGGATCCGCGTGCTCGTCTTCGCGGCCGCCGGCATCGCCATCGGAGCCGCCAGCCACGTGATGTGGGACGGCTTCACCCACAGGGGCGGCCTCTTCGTCTCGGCGATCCCGCTGCTGCAGCAGGAGCTCGGGTCCTTCCCCGGCTTCCGATGGGCGCAGTACGCGAGCGGCGTGCTCGGGCTGCTCGGGCTCGGGATCGGCGCGGTGGTCTGGTACGTCGGTCGCCGTCCCCGGAAGCTCCGCTCCGACGGCCTGCAGCCGGTGCGCATCGCGGCCGCGGCCGTGGTGCTCGCGGCCGCGGTGGTGCCCGCCGGGATCGTGCTGGCGGGGGCGGGCATCGATCCGCTCGACGCCGCCTACCGGGCCCACGTGGTGCGGGCGGCGATCCTGCTCGTGGGCGGCGGCGCGGCGGCCGCGGTCGCCGTCGCGGCGGTCTGGTGGCTCACCGGCCGAGGGGTGCGCGGGGCCGTCGTCTGAGACGGCGGAGGACGAGCCTGTCGTCTCAAGGGAGCACGGGCATCCGTCGCGAGGAGGATGCGCCGGTGCATAGCCCACCGATAGCGTCGGACACGGCCCGTTGGGGCGGGCCGCCTTCGGGGGAAGGCACTAAGGGGAAATCGGGGGCTCGCGGCACACGCCGCGGGCCCTCTACCCGTTTCCGGGCCCCCGCCGGCTCGGAGCTCCCGCCGCCTCAGCGCCGCTTCGAGCGCGGCCGGTTCTGCGCGGCCGGGCGCTGCGGGATGCGCGGAGCGCCCTCGCCGGCGGCCCCCTGGGGGAGCGAGGACGCGGGCGGGATCGGGCGGCGGGTCACCGGGCGCACAGGCTCGCCGCGGCGCGTCTGGCCGGGGATCGGCCGGGAGCGGCGTCCGTAGATCAGCTCGGACGAGTCGAGCAGCCACGGCACCAGCGCCACCGTCACTCCGTGCACCAGCAGGAGCTTCTGGCGGATCCGCCGCGACTTGTGGTTGTGGAGGAACGCCTCCCACCAGTGCCCGACGATGTACTGCGGCATGTAGACCGTCGTGATCTCGGAGCCGTGCTCGAGGCGGTGGGCCTTGATGTACTTGATCAGCGGGTACGAGATGTCGCGATAGGGAGAGGCCACGCAGCGCAGCGGCACCTCGATGTCCATCTGCGCCCAGTCGGCCTTGAGCTGCGCGGTCTGCGCGTCGTCGATGGAGGAGTGCACCGCCTCCAGCGTCTCGTGCCGCGCCGCGATGGCGTAGTCGAGCGCCTTCAGCGTGGGCTTGTTCATCCGGCCCACCAGCACGATCGCGTGGTCGCCGTTGGCGCCGAAGGTCGTGGTCGGGTCGACCTCGATCTCCTTCTCGACGTCGCGGTAGTAGCGGTAGACGCCGGCCATCAGGACGCCGAGGATCGGCATCACCAGGTAGACGAGCCAGGCGCCGTGGGTGAACTTCGTGATCGTGACGACGACGAGCACCGCGAACGTCAGCGTCGCGCCGAACAGGTTGATGGCCAGGCTCGTGTAGACGGTGCGCGAGCCCTCGCCGTTGCGGATCATCCGCACCCAGTGCTTGACCATGCCCGACTGCCCGAGCGTGAACGAGACGAAGACGCCGATGATGTACAGCTGCACGAGGCTCGTGAGCGAGGCCTGGTAGACGAGCAGGATGATCGCGGCGACGAGCGCCAGGATGATCACTCCGTTGGAGTAGATGAGGCGGTCGCCGCGGGTGTTCAGCGACTTGGGCGCGTAGCCGTCGCGAGCCAGCACGGAGCCCAGCAGCGGGAAGCCGTTGAACGCGGTGTTCGCCGCGAGGAGAAGGACGGCGGCGGTCGCGGCCTGGATGATGAAGAACAGGATCGTGTTGTTGCCGAACGTGGCGGCGGCGACCTGCGCGATCACGGAGCGCTGCGGGGTCGTGGCGCAGTCGGCGAAGCCCACCAGATGGCAGGCGTTCTCGGCGTAGTGCACGTTCGAGAGCAGGGCGAGGGCGGTCAGGCCGACGAAGAGCACGATCGCGATCGTGCCCATCGCGACGAGGGTGCGCTGGGCGTTCTTGACCTTCGGGGCGCGGAACGCGGGCACGCCGTTCGAGATCGCCTCGACGCCCGTGAGCGCCGCGCAGCCGCTGGCGAAGGAGCGCAGCAGCAGGAGGACGACGGCCGCCTGCGTGAGCTGCTCGCCCTGCACGGTGAAGCCCGCCGACTCCGCGACCGGGGTGTCGCCGAAGGCGGTGCGGACCAGGCCGACGACGACCATGACGAAGACGCTCGCGACGAAGAGGTACGTCGGGACGGCGAAGGCGCGGCTCGACTCCGAGACGCCGCGGAGGTTCACGGCCGCCAGCAGCACGACGAAGAGGATGGCCAGCTCGACCCGCAGCGGCGCCAGCTCGGGCACCGCGGAGATGATGTTGTCGACTCCGGAGGCGACCGACACGGCCACGGTGAGCACGTAGTCCACGAGGAGGGCGGCGGCGACCGTGAGGCCCGCCGTCTCGCCCAGGTTGGTGCGGGCGACCTCGTAGTCGCCGCCGCCGGACGGGTAGGCCCGGATCAGCTGGCGGTAGCTCAGCACCACCACGACGAGGAGGACGACCACGCATGCGGCCACCCAGGGGGCGAAGGTGAGGAAGGAGAGCCCGCCGAGCAGCAGGATCATCAGCAGCTCCTGCGGCGCGTAGGCCACGGAGGAGAGCGGGTCGCTGGCGAAGATGGGGAGCGCGAGCCGCTTCTGCAGCAGCTGTCCCTCGAGCTTGTCGCTGGGGAGCGGCTCGCCGATGAAGAAGTGCTTGGCGGTGCGCAGCTCGGTCGCGTCGGCCGACGATCCGTCCGCGGCGGACGGGGGGCCCTCGTGTGTCACGAGCGATGACACTACTCCGTACGAGGGGGCAGTCAAGACGGCCGGGAGCGGGCCGAGCGGAGGCTGATCCCGCCCTGTGACCGGGAGTTTCCCGGTGCGGCGGGGAGCGGCGGCCGGCGTGCTCGCGGCCGGCGCCCCGAGCGGGGGGTCAGCGGCCGTCGCGGGTCGCGGCTCCGATCAGGCCGGTGAGGCTGTCGCGGAGCGCGATGAGCTCCTCGAGGGGGACGTCGAGCCGCTCCACGATTTGAGGAGGAACCTGCAGGGCCTGCTCGCGGAGGGCCGCTCCGGAGGGGGTCAGCGCGACGTCGAGTCGGCGCTCGTCGTCGCTGCTCCGGGCGCGCGTGACGTGGCCGCTCGCCTCCAGGCGCTTCACGAGCGGGCTGAGCGTGGCCGGCTCGAGGCGGAGGGCGGAGCCGAGGTCGGCGAGCGAGCGGGGGCTGCGCTCCCAGAGCGCGAGCATCACGAGGTACTGCGGATGCGTGAGTCCGAGCGGCTCGAGCACGGGGCGGTACAGCCCGATGACGGTGCGCGCCGCGACGGCGAGGGAGAAGCAGACCTGGTTCTGGAGGGCGAGCGGGTCGGTTTCCACGGCGTCATCCTCTCATCGTGCCCTGATGGTTAGTACACTAAGGATATGACGCGGAAGAAGACCGGCTCCCTCTACCAGCGCTTCAACGCGCGGCTGTTCCCCTGGATCGGCCCGCCGCCGCTCGGCCCGTACGACCAGCCCGAGCAGGAGGCGCCCGCGGGGCAGGCGTGCCCGCTCTGCGGTCGGCCGATGTCCGAGCACGTCATCGACCGCTCCGGTCCGCGCACCCAGCTGTACTGCCCGAGCGACCCCTCCTGAGTCGCACGCCCCCGTTCGGGGGTCGGGGGCTTCGGGCGGCGGGGGCGGATGATGAGCGCATGTCCCGTCTGAGCCCCACCGCCGCCCGCGTAGTCCAGTACAGCCGTTTCGGCGACGCGGACGTCCTCGAGATCGTCGAGGTCGAGCGGCCGAAGCCCGGGGCGGGCGAGGTGCTGGTCGAGGTGCTCTCCGCCGGGGTGAACCACATGGAGGCGTTCATCCGGCAGGGCCAGTTCGACTCCGACCACTCCGCGGCCTTCCCGATGCGCCAGGGCACCGACTTCTCGGGCGTCGTCGTCGCCCTCGGCGAGGGCGTCACCGACATCAAGCTCCGCAGCGACGTGGTCGGCCACGCGCTCGTCGGCTCCCACGCGACCCACGTCGTGGTGCCGCGCCGCAACCTCGTCGCCAAGCCCGCCTCCGTGAGCTGGGAGGTCGGCGGCGCGCTGTTCCTCGCCGGAGTGACCGCGTGGCGCGCGCTGGAGGCCACGCATGTGGGACCCGACGACACCGTCCTCGTCTCCGCGGCGGCCGGAGGAGTCGGCAGTCTCGAGATCCAGCTGGCGAAGCTCCGCGGCGCGACGGTGATCGGCACCTGCGGCGAGCGCAACTTCGACTACCTCCGCCAGATCGGCGTGAAGCCGGTGGTCTACGGCGACGGGATCGCCGACCGCATTCGGGCCGCGGCGCCCGGCGGGGTCACGGTGTTCCTCGACAACTTCGGCGGGGAGAACGACGCCCTCGCCGACGAGCTCGGCATCGCGGCGGGCCGCTTCCACTCCAGCGACGACCGCAAGGAGATCGAGCTGCGCGCCGTCTGGCCCGACGCCGAGACCGCCCAGCGCGACACCGAGATCCTCGGCGAGCTGGTCGGCCTCGTCGGCGAGCAGAAGCTGCGGGTGCTCGTCTCGGGCTTCTACCCCTTCGACCAGGTGCAGGACGCCTTCGACGACCTCGAGAAGCGCCACTCGCGCGGCAAGATCGTCCTCGGCATGAACCCGGTGGACCCGGCGAAGGTCACCAAGGCGCGCGACATCCACGAGGCCGGCCGCTAGCCGCACCCTCCCGGCGGCTGTCCGGGCTGCTCTCCGGGCGGCCACAATGGGGCCGTGGCGCGCGGACGCCCGGGAGGAGTGACGCGATGGAGGAGCCCGTCGTCGCGATCGTCTGGATCGTCTCGTTCGTGGTGGTGACCGTCCTGGTCACCGGGCTGTCGGGGCGGGTGAACTGGTCCGCTCCCGTGGCGCTCGTCGCCGTCGGAGCCCTCGCCTCCTTCGTCCCCGGGATCCCGGAGGTGGTGGTCGAGCCGGACGTGGTGCTGTTCGGGATCCTGCCGCCGCTGCTCTACGCGGCGGCGATCCGCACCTCCGTCCTCGACGTCCGCGCTCGTGGCGACAGCATCCTCCTGCTGTCGGTCGGGCTCGTCGTCTTCACGGTCGCGGTGGTCGGCGCGGTGGCCTGGATGGTCGTCCCGGCGATCACGGTCGCCGCGGCCCTCGCGTTCGGCGCGATCGTGGCGCCCACGGACGCGGTGGCGGTCACGGCGATCGCGGGGCGGCTCCGCCTGCCGCGGCGCATGCTCACGGTGCTCGAGGGCGAGAGCCTCCTCAACGACGCGACCGCGCTGGTGGCGCTGAACGCCTCCCTCCTGGCGATCGTCAGCACGGTCACTCCCGGGCGCATCGCGCTCGACTTCGTGCTGGCCGTGGCGGTGGGCGGCGGGGTCGGGATCGGCATCGCCGTGCTGCTCGGGTTCTTGCGCAAGCAGGTGCAGTCGTCCGTCCTGGACACGAGCCTCTCGCTGGTGACGCCCTACGTCGCGTTCATCCCGGCGCAGCTGCTGCACGGCTCCGGGGTGCTGGCGGTCGTGGTCGCGGGGCTCTACCTGGGCTACCGGGCGCCGGTCATCCAGTCGGCGCAGGCGCGGATCGCGGAGTCGCTCAACTGGCGGACGATCCAGTTCCTGCTCGAGAACGCGGTGTTCCTCTTCATCGGGCTGAGCCTCTCGTCGGTGGTGGAGGCGACGGCCGACTCGGGCATCGGGGTCTGGCAGACGGTCGGCATCGGCGCGGCCGTGCTCGCGGCGCTGGTCGGGAGCCGCGTGGCCTGGATGTGCATGACGACGCTGCTGTTCCGGCACGGTCCGCGCCGGCTGCAGCAGCGCGGGTGGACCTGGCCGACCGCGATCGGGGTCTCGTTCGCGGGCATCCGCGGCGTGGTCACCCTCGCCGCCGCGTTCCTCCTGCCCGCGGAGACGCCGCAGCGCGCGTTCCTGCAGTTCCTCGCCTTCATCGTGGTGGCGGGGACGCTCGTCGAGGGGCTCGCGCTCCCGCGGCTCGTCCGCGCCCTGAAGCTGCCGGCCCCGAACGAGATGCAGGAGCACGTCGAGAAGCAGATGCTGCTCGCCGAGGCGCAGGCCGCCGGGCTCGCCCGGCTCGACGCGGAGCCGCAGGACGGAGTGGAGGACCGCGTGCTCGACCGGCTGCGGCGGAACGCGACGTTCCTCGCCGACGCCCTGGAGAACCCGCCGGAGGGCGAGGGCGTGGAGCCGCTCCCGCAGGCCTACAACCGACTCCGGCGCGTGATGATCGCGGCCGAGCGGGAGGCGGTGCTCCGCGCGCGCTCCGAGGGGCGGTACCAGGAGCCGGCGGTGGTGAGCGCTCTGGCGTTCCTCGACGTGGAGGAGGAGGCGCTGGCGGTCGGGCGGCAGTAGCACCGGGAGGGCGGGGACCCCGGGCGGGATCCCCGCCCTCTCGGCGGTACGGTGTCCGGGCTCAGTCCAGGGTGGAGCGGACCGAGGCGCGGGCCTCGTCGAGCGCGGCGCGCAGGGCGTCGACGCTCGCGGTCGTCACGGATCCCGAGGAGGCGGCGGTGCGCAGCTCCGCGCGCAGCTCGTCGCGGAACTCGGTGAGCAGCACCTCGGCGTCGCGCAGGGCGATCCGCGAGGCGGTGCGCGCGTCGGGCGAGGCCGGCGCGGCCTGCTCCGGCGCGGGCTGCTCGGAGGGGGTGCCGGACGTGTCCTGCGGGCGCGGCTCCTCGGCGGAGTGCTCCGGTCGGCGTCCGGGCTCCCGCGAGTCGCGCGCGGCGCTGGCCAGGTCGGCGCGGAGGCTCTTCATCGCCTCCGCGACGCCGAGGCGGACCTCGTCGGCGAGCCGGCGGACGGAATCGGTGAGCTCCTCCTCGATGTCGCCCAGGTCGGTCGCGCGGTTCGCGAGCTCGGCGCGGCCGGCGTCGGTGATGGAGTAGACGGTCTTGCGGCCGTCGGCCTCCTTCGTGACGAGTCCCTCCTCCTCGAGCTTCGCGAGGCGCGGGTAGACCGTGCCGGCGCTGGGCGCGTAGGTGCCGCCGAAGCGCTCGCTGAGCGCCTGGATCAGCTCGTAGCCGTGGCGCGGCGACTCGGCGAGGAGGTTGAGCAGGTAGAGGCGCAGGCGGCCGTGCGCGAAGACGGGGCTCACAGCGAGCTCCCGTCCATCGGGCGGCGGTCGTCGGCGGGGCCGGTGCCGGGAGAGCCCCAGCCCTCGCCCACCGAGGCGGAGGACGCGGCGACGGACCGGCGGACGACGACCACGTCTCCCGAGACGGAGTTGGCGGCGACGTCGACCCACTTCGAGTCGAGCGAGCCCGTGGTCGAGGTGAAGCCCCGGCCGAAGGTGCCCTTGACGACGGAGCCGTCGAGCTGGAGCGTGCCCGAGACGGTGTTGATGCGGTAGCGGGCGCCGAGGCCCTCGTCGACGCGGATCGTGAGGTCGCCGCTGACGGTGTTGGCCTGGATCCGGTCGGGGGTGCCCTCGGCGTCGACGAACACGCTGCCCGAGACGCCGTCGACGGTGAAGCGGGTGAGCTCGCCGGTCGCGGTGACGTCGCCGGAGACGGTGCGCGCGGTGACGCGGCCGGTGTGGCTGCGGACCGAGAGCTCGCCGTGGACGGTGTTCACCTCGATGTCGCCGTGCAGGCCGTCGACGACGATGTCGCCGCCGACCGTCGAGACGCGGGCGTCGCTGTGGAGGCCCGAGACCAGGCCGTCGGCCGAGACGGTGTCGAACTTGAGGTCGACGCCGCGGGGGACGAGGAGGCTGATGTCGGCGCGGTCGCCGCGGCGGCCGAGGCCCTTCACGACGTCGACGATGGTGTCCCAGCGGAGCTGGACGTGGTCGATCTCGAGGCGGTCGCCGTCCATCGAGACCTTGAGCGGGCGGCCGTCGACGCTGTGGACCTCCACGCGGGCGGTCGGCTCGTCGTGGGCGATGACGTCGATCTGGCCGCCGACGAGGGCGACCTTGACCGAGCGGACGACGTCGAGGTCGATGACCTTCGTCTCGCCGGCCTGTACGAGCCATTTCTCGAGGGACATGAGCTCCTCCTCCTGCACCGGAGTGCCTTTCTGAAACGCGATACATCGCGAGTGGACGAGGGTCACGATATATCTCGATCGCTGCGGCCGGCAACGGGGCTCGGCCGGTTCCCAGCGTCGAGGGGCCGGGACCGGGGCGGGCCGAGGCGGGATGAGGCCGGGGGCCGGAGCCGAGGCCGCCGTCGAGGGGGTGAGGCCGCGGCGGGCGCCGTGGTAGACCGGGCGCATGGACCCGATCGCGGCACTCGAGGAGATCGCAGCACTGCTCGAGCGGGAGCGGGCCTCCCGCTACCGGGCGAAGGCGTTCCGCCGGGCGGCCGCGGTGCTGGAGGGGATGGCGTCCGCCGAGCGGGACGACCTCGCCCTCGTGCGGCGGGCCTCCGGGATCGGCGACACGACCTTCACGGTGATCGAGCAGGCGCGGTCGGGCCGGGTGCCCGACTACCTCGCGGAGCTGCGCGGCTCGGCTCCTCCGCCCGCGAGCGCCTTGCGGGGACGGCTGCGCGGCGATCTCCACAGCCACAGCGAGTGGTCCGACGGGGCGACGCCCGTCCTCGCGATGGCGGACGCGGCCCGCGCGCTCGGCCACGAGTACCTGGCGCTCACCGACCACTCGCCGCGGCTCCGGGTCGCCCACGGTCTCAGCGCGGAGCGGCTGGAGGAGCAGCTGGCCCATCTCGCGGGCCTCGACACCGGGACCTTGCGGCTGCTCAGCGGGATCGAGGTCGACGTCCTCGAGGACGGCGCGCTCGACCAGACGGACGAGCTGCTGGACCGCCTCGACGTGGTCGTCGCGAGCGCCCACTCGAAGCTGCGGCTGCCCTCCCGTGAGATGACGGCCCGGCTGGTCGCGGCGGCCTCGGATCCGCGGACCGACGTCCTCGGCCACGTCACGGGGCGGCTGGTGTCGGGCGAGCGCGGCACCCGCCCGCCGTCGACCTTCGACGCCCGGGCCGTGTTCCAGGCGTGCGCCGACCACTCCACCGCGGTCGAGATCAACGCCCGCCCCGAGCGCGAGGATCCGCCGGACGAGCTGATCGCGCTCGCGCTCGAGGAGGGCTGCCTGTTCTCGATCGACAGCGACGCGCACGCTCCGGGCCAGCTGGGCCTGCTCGACTACGGAGCCGAGCGGGCGGAGCGGCTCGGCGTCCCGGAGGAGCGGATCGTGACCACCTGGCCGGTCGAGCGGCTCCTGGAGTGGACCCGCGGCTGAGGGTCCTCGCGCGTTGCGCAAACGAACTGCGGCCATCACCCCCTTGACAGGAGGCCGTACCGCGGGAGGAGATCCGACGCAAGTGGCGAAATCCCAGCCGCCCACGCGGCATGCTCGGTACCGGCCCGCTCCTCCTGGGCCGCTCCAGCGGTCGGGAGTCGCGCTCCGTCGCACTCTCCACTCCGACAGACCAGGTGAACCATGGCCACGCAGACCGCTCTCGACGCCGTACGCGCCGCTCCCACTCTGCTCGAGGCCGTCCGGATGGCGGATGAGCTGACGGTCGCCGCGGTGAGCGACGGCGGCGGCCGCGCGGTGCGCCTGCTCACCCGCGCCGCTCTGGACCCCTCGGACCAGCTCACCGCGATCGCGGCCGTGCACTCGCTCGCGCAGGTCTTCGACGAGGAGGCCGACCTCGCGCTGCTGATGCTGCTCGAGGACGAGCGCCCGTACCTCCGCGAGCACGCCGCCTGGGCCTTCGGCGGGCGCCTGCCCCGCCCCGCTGCGCTCGGACCGCTGCTGCGCCTGGTCCGCGACGGCGGCTTCTCCGGCATGCTCGCGCAGCGCACCGTCCTGCTCTGGGCCTCCTCGACCCCCGACCTCGTCGCCGTCGCGCTCGAGGGCGCGCTGCTCGGCGAGCGCGAAGCGGCGGCCCGGGCACGGCTCGTCGAGACCCTGGGCCTCGTGCCCGGCGCGATCGCCGAGCGCACCCTCCTGCACGTGGCCGCCGATCGCGCGGAGGGGCTGGAGGCGCGGGCCGCCGCGACGGACGCGCTCGGCGAGCGCGGCTCCGACGACGCCGAGCTCCTGCTCACCGGCCTGGCCGAGGAGGCGGCGCCGATCGGGCCCCTCGCCCGGCTCGCCCTCGGAGACCTCGCCCCCGCACCGGCCGTGGAGGCCGGGCCGACGGTCGCGCAGCTCTTCGTCCACGCCGACATCGACGGCACCCTGACGCGGGTGGGCGCGGGCGACAACGGCGGCATCGCGACCCTGCTGGTGCGCCTGGGCGACTCGCTCGTCGAGCAGGAGGGCATCGACCGGGTGCTCACGCTCTCGCGCGGGACTCCGGCCGAGGCCGAGCGCGCGCTCGGCGAGCTGCCCGACTCCGGCCACGGCTTCGCTCCGGTCCCGTTCGTGGGGCTGCCCGTGGCCATGCCTCAGGCGTGGAGCCGTCGCATCGCCGCCGAGCGCGGCATCCGCCGGATCCTGCGCGCGGCCGGCCGGGTCGACGTGCTGCACCTGCGCATGGCGGACGTCGGATCCCTCGCGGCGGCCGCGGTCGCCCGGGAGCTCGAGATCCCCGTCGTGTTCACCCTCGCTCCGGACCCGCACGCCCTGATCGCGGGCCTGGACGCCTCCGGCGCCCTCACCCGCGCGGACTTCGGCGAGCGCGACGCCGCCGAGCACTTCTGGTTCCGCGTGCGCCTGGTGCAGCGCCTGGCCGCCGACGCCGCGCACACCGTCCTGTTCCCGCGGGAGGAGCTGGCGGCGACCATCCGCGAGCTGATCGGCGTCGACATCACCGCGCACCCGGAGCGGCACACGATCGTCCCGGAGGGGATCGACGTCGGCCTGGTCGAGCGCGGCGAGGCGGCCGCACGGGCCTCCGCCGCCGGTGAGCCGGTCGCGCTGGACGAGGGCGGGGACCTGGCCTCGCTCGACCTCCTGCTGAATGAGCTGCCCGAGCACCGCCGCGGCCTCCCGCTGCTGCTCAGCGTGGGCCGCCTGCACCGGGTGAAGGGAATGGCGGCGCTCGCCGAGGCCTGGGCGTCCGACCCCTCGCTCCGGGAGCGCGCCAACCTGCTCCTGGTCGGCGGCGACCTCGCCGACCCGAGTCCCGACGAGCGCGAGCAGCTCGACCGCATCCGCGCCGTCGCGTCCGACGGGCTGCTCCTGGCCGGCCACCGCCCGAACGGGACCGTGGCCCGCTGGCTCGGCGCGATCCGGCACGGCCGACCGGGGCTCTCGGCTCCGGGAGGCGCCTACGTCTGCGCGAGCGTCAAGGAGGAGTTCGGCATCGCCCTCCTCGAGGCGCTCTCCGCAGGACTGGTCGTCGTCGCTCCGGCGACAGGCGGGCCCGCGACCTACGTCGAGGAGGGGGAGACCGGCTTCCTGGTCGACACCGCCGACCCCGCGGCACTCGCCGCCGGCGCCGCCGCCGCACTGGATCTCGCAGGAGGGCCTCTCGGCGAGCACGCCGCGGCCCGCGGGCGCGCGATGGTCGCCGAGCGCTACACGGTGCAGGCCATGGCTCATGCCCTCTCGGGCGTCTACGCGCACGCGACCGCGGACCAGGAGCGTCCCCTCCGCTCGCCGCTCGTGCTGGGGGCCTCGTGACCCTGCTGATCATCAGCCCCGACTACGCGTCGCACCTGCTGCCGCTGGCGACCCTCGGCACGGCGTGGCAGGAGGCGGGCGGGCGCGTCGTCGTGGCCACCGGCGACGCGACGCGCTCCATCGTGGACGGCTTCGGATTCGAGCACGTCGCGCTCCGGCTGGGGCGCGGCTCCAATTCGGGCACGATCCGCGCGGAGGAGCAGGCGCCCGACGAGGGCGCGTCCCTCCGCGGCTTCTTCGACGCCACCCGGCGCGGGATGGTCCCGACCCTCGCCTACCAGGCACGGGAGCGGCTCACCGACCTGCTCTGGGATCCGGCCGGCGTCGCCGCGCGCCTGCGCGTGATCCTCGACGAGGTGCAGCCCGACGCGATCGTGGTCGACCACCTCGCCTTCACCGCGCGCGTGGCGCTGAAGGCACTCCGCGTGCCCTACGGCGACGTCGTGCTCGGCCACCCCAGCGCGCTCACGGTGCCCGGCGAGGTCTACGGCTTCCCCCCGGTCTGGCCGGACGCCTTCGCTCCGGAGCCGGACGACCTCGATGCGCTCCGCGCCCTCTGCGAGCGTGTGCGCGACTCTTTCACCGCGGAGTGGAACGCCGCCCTCACCACCCTCGACCCCGGGGCGGCGCCCAGCGCCGACGCCTTCGCCGAGAGCGGCGACGTCCTGCTGCTCAACTACCCGGGCGAGC